>CAZQNX010000001.1:0-13424 GCA_964595025.1 uncultured Candidatus Saccharibacteria bacterium
AACGGTACCGCTCATGCGCGCCCATCGTATCTCACGCGGCGGCGACAACGCGGGGACGTGCTCTTCGAAAGAATCTTGTAAAGCAAAAGACCCCTTTCGGGGTCTTTTGCGATTCGAGCAGGGGCTCAAAAAAACTAGGCGACGATCTTGGTGACCACGCCAGCTCCGACCGTTTTACCACCCTCACGGATAGCAAAGCGCATGTTGTCTTCCATGGCGATGGGGCCCACGAGCTTCACCTTGAAGGTCACCGTGTCGCCCGGCATCACCATTTCTACACCTTCCTTGAGGGTCACCTCGCCGGTCACGTCCGTTGTGCGGATGTAGAACTGCGGCTTGTACCCAGTAAAGAACGGCGTGTGACGGCCGCCCTCTTCCTTGGTGAGGATATACACCTCGGCCTCGAATTCAGTGTGCGGCTTGACCGAACCCGGCTTGCAGAGCACCTGGCCGCGGTGGACGTCCTCCTTCTTGATACCGCGGATGAGCACGCCTGCATTGTCGCCAGCCTGACCCTCCTGGAGAGACTTGTTGAACATCTCGACGCCGGTGACAGTCGTCTTCGCCGTATCCTTGATACCGACAATCTCGACTTCCTCGCCAACCTTGATGATGCCGCGCTCGATGCGGCCCGTGACGACGGTGCCGCGACCTTCGATCGAGAACACGTCTTCAATCGGCATGAGGAACGGCTTATCGAGCTCGCGCACCGGCTGCGGGATGTACTCATCGAGCGCCTTGGCGAGCTCCATCACCTTGCCCGACCACTCGTTGCCCGGCTCCGGGTTCTCGAGCGCCTTGAGGCCCGAACCGCGGATGACCGGCGCGTTCTTGCCATCGAAGCCCTGCTTGTCGAGAAGGTCGCGGACCTCCTCTTCGACGAGATCGATGAGATCCTTATCGTCGACCATGTCTACCTTGTTGAGGAAGACGACGATCTTCGGGACACCGACTTGGCGCGCAAGGAGGATGTGCTCGCGCGTCTGCGGCATCACGCCATCGGTCGCAGCGACCACGAGGATGGCGCCGTCCATCTGGGCGGCACCCGTGATCATGTTCTTGATGTAGTCGGCGTGGCCCGGCGCATCGACGTGCGCGTAGTGACGTGCCGGCGACTCGTACTCGGAGTGCGAGAGCGAGATCGTGATACCGCGCGCCTTCTCTTCCGGCGCCTTGTCGATATCATCGACACCCTTCGTCTGGGCTGTATAACCCCCACCTGCCTTTGAGAGGACATTGAGGATAGCTGCCGTGAGCGTGGTCTTACCGTGGTCGACGTGACCAATGGTGCCAACGTTCACATGCGGCTTTGTGCGTGTAAAGTCTGCCATAGTAATTATGATTACTACTAGTAATGTATAATCGCCAACGCAGATAGGGTGTCCGGCTGTGATTCCTTTCCTCTCCTCCCCTGCTCGCTCCACCGAGCCACGGGTCGCTACGCCGCACAGGAAACTAGAGCAAAGAAATACGCACCGAACGTGCGTGCCACAATACTAGCAATTCCTGCATGAGAGTCAATCGCCCAAGAGCGACGTAAATGCTCCTCGGACGTGGATATCCTGTGCACAAGCTGGGGAATGCCTGTGTATAGCAAGAAGAGCACTACTCAATATCGAGAGTCTCGCCGATTTCACGCTCATTCGTATCCGGGCGGGCGGCGCCAGGGCGTGAGGTGCGTCGTACGGGGCGGTAATTCATGAGGTAGCGCCGCGGATCGAGATCGAGATCGAGGAAGTCGTCGGTCGCCTCCTTGAGCTTGAGTGAGGTTGAGCGCCCGAACGACACGACCTCGACCTGACAACCGCCATGGGTCTGGAGATACTGGACGAGAGGGACAAAATCGCCGTCGCCGGTGATGAGGATGACGGTATCGAGCTTTTGCGAGGCGACAATCGCATCGACCGCAAGGCCGACATCCCAATCAGCCTTCTTGGCACCGCCCGAAAACACCTGAAGCTCCTTGAGGCGCATCTCGATGCCGAGCTTAGTGAGTGCCTCGAAGAAGCCCTTCTCTTCACCGCTCTCTGTCGTCACTGCGTAGGCACGGGCACGGACGAGGCGACGGCCGGCGACAGCATCCTTGAGGATGTTGCCGAAATTTGCACGGGAATGATAGATATTTTTCGCGCTATGGTACACGTTCTGCGTGTCGATGAAAACGCCGACGCGCTGTTCTGGATGCTTGATGATAGACATAATGCTGCGTATTAAAATGTAAACCGTATAAAACTTCTCCAGTGTACCAGAGAAAGACACCGAAAAAGCGTGAGGTGGTGAGAAAGCCTACTTCTTGAGGCCGAGCTTCTTGACGATCGAGCTGTACTGGCGGCGATTGTTGACTTCGAGATATTTGAGATGCATGCGGCGCTGCGCGACAAGACCCAAGAGACCGCGGCGGGAGTGCTTATCCTTGCGGTTCTTGTCGAGATGGGCGCTCAATTCTTCGATGCGGCGGGTGAGGACAGCAACCTGCACCTCGGGAGACCCCGTGTCAGCATCGTGGCGCTGTACCTTCTTGATTTCGTTGACCTTCTTACGCTTCGTGAGCATGGGGGGAAGTATAGCACGCGTGCAGCAAAAAAGCAAGAAAGCGCTCTGTGGAGCGCTTTCTTGCAGAAAACATGCTTCTGGAATGCACTAATTCGCCTGGGGGGCCGCCTGTGCCGGAGCAGCGGGGGCGTCTTCCACCTTCACAAGTTTGATATCGAAGATGAGCGTTGAGTTTGCGGGGATGATGACCTTGCCGCTCTCATCTTTCACATCCTGTGCACCGTATCCGAGTGCCGGCGGGATGGCTATGAGGCGCTCACCCCCTTCCTTCATGCCATTGACACCAACCTGGAACCCCGCGATGAGTCCTTCTGCACCGAGCTGGAATTTGAGCGGCTGATTGCCATGCGCTTCCGAGCTGTCGAAGACGGTGCCATCCTGAAGCTTGCCGACATAGAGGACAGACACCACACTGCCCGGTGCGGCTTGCTTGCCCGTACCAACGGTGACCTCTTGCGCTTGCACCTGATCGCCCGTAGCGACTGGCTGCTGGGCAGTGTCGGCCGTGACGACCCCTACGGCAGGTTGCTGACCACGACCCATAAAGACGATGGCGCCGACAACTATTAAGACAATGGCGACCACGCCGAAAATGATAGTTTTAGTACTCATGGAAGCAGTATAGTACCCGCGCCCGTGTCTGCAAGTGTGGATAAGCGTATACTGGGGGCATATGGGAGCCGAACCCCTCGCATCGCGCATACGTCCACTTCGCCTGGCCGATTTTGTCGGGCAAACTCACCTCGTCGGAGATGGCAAGCCGCTGCGGGTCGCGATAGAAAAGAAGGAACTATTCTCATTCATCCTGTGGGGGCCACCCGGGTGCGGCAAGACGACGCTCGCGCGCATCTACGCGCAGGCGGTAGGCGCGGATTTCTACGAACTCTCGGCGGTCGATTCGGGCAAGGAAGACATCCGCAAGATCGTGCCGAGCGGCAAAGCAACGCCGCTGCGCCCGCGTGTCCTCTTCCTCGACGAGATTCATCGATTCAACAAGGCCCAGCAGGATTTCTTGCTTCCCTTCGTCGAGAAAGGCGCGCTCACACTCATCGGCGCAACGACAGAGAATCCGAGTTTCGAAGTCATCGCGCCGCTCCTCTCGCGCTGTCGCGTGTTCGTCTTGCATGGGCTCGCCGACGACGAGATGGCGGCAGTCTTCGCGCGCACGAAGCTCGCCGTGCCAGCAGACGCGCGCGAATGGCTCATCGCGTATGCGCAGGGCGACGCGCGGCAAGCGCTCACCGCGCTCGAAACAGCCGAAAAGCTGTATGGCTCGATCACGCTCGCCGCGCTCAAAGAGGCGGTGCAATCAGTGCACATACGCTACGACAAGAAGGGCGACGCGCACTACGATACGATTTCGGCGTTCATCAAATCGATGCGTGCGTCGCAGGCAGATGCGGCGATCTACTATCTGGCGCGGATGGTCGAGTCAGGCGAAGATCCGCTCTTCATCGCCCGACGCATGGTGGTATTTGCCAGCGAAGACATCGGGCTCGCGCAGCCGACGGCGCTCGTCGTCGCGAATGCCGTCTTCCGCGCATGCGAGACAGTGGGCTATCCTGAAGCCGCGATTAATCTCGCGCATGGTGTCGCATACCTCTCGCAGTGCAAGAAAGACAGGAGTGCCTACGATGCTCTGCGTGCCGCACAAGAAGATGTGTGCGCGCATGGCGCGCTCCCCATTCCGCTCAAGATCCGCAACGCGCCCACGAAGCTCATGAAGGAGCTCGGGTATGGGAAGGATTATGCGATGCGGGACAAAGATACCTTCTTGCCCGAAAAGCTCGAGAAGCAGAAATATTTCAAGAAGAATTCCTAGCGTTTCACGGGAAGCGCGGCCTCGATTGCCGCGAGAAGATGAAAACTCGCTTCCGTTGCGCGCGATTTACGATCGGGGACATCGATATCCTGCCGGAGCATCGTGAGGATGCCGAGCATCATCTTGCTCACTGCGTGCGATATTAGTTCAGCACTGCCGCTTCGCTTTAGGTGCTCGAAAAGACTGTTAAACATCATGCCGCAGGAGGATTTCTGTTTCGGAGTCTTTGCAAGCGCGCCAGTGATAGTGCTGCGTATCCCGGTGGGATCTGTGGGGAACGTCCCCACGACACTCTTGCCAAATGGGATGCTATTCACATATGCGTTTACATCTCCAACGATGCGTCCCGCATCCTTGAGACCGTCGACGAATGCCGAGTCGAGTTCCTGGCCCCGAGACTCGATATAAGCCCATGCAGCTTCGAGATGCTTATGTGTCGGGAGTCCATCGATCGTGGTTTTTGTATTGCGATACCAGTTGTCATTGAAGGTGCAGAGCGCGTGTGCGTCTGCGTGCTGCTGGAGAGCAGGAATCTCATCACGCGCGTGCATCCTGAAGTAGGTAATCGACGCATCGAGTGCTTCTTTCAGCATATCGGGTTTCGCCGGGACTTCGGAGACACGCGGGGCGGGCAACGCATCGGAGCGCGGCACCACGACTCCCTCGGTATCTTTCTTTCCCGGGAAGCTGCTAGTCCCCGACACACCCGGCACATCAACATCTGGGCGAATTTTCGTATGCTGTACAGCCACGATAGCGGCATTCAGCGCGCCAAGCACCGCCAACATCCTCCACGCAAGCGCGCGACGGCGCTCTGCTCTCTCCTCGGTGGTCTCGCGTACACGCGGCACCCCCTGGCTCTTTTTCAGACATGCGCCCAGTATTGCACATGGTAGAGTTTTTGCATGTCCCACGATCTCGCCTCGCTCAAGACCCAATTCCTCGAATACCTCGAGATCGAGAAGGGGCGCAGCGTAAAGACGGTTGAGAACTACGACCGCTACCTTGCCCGCTTCCTCGCGCACACGAAGGTGAAAGCGCCGAGCGCACTTACCGAACCGATGGTGCGCGAATTTCGTATCTGGCTCAACAGACAACCAGGAACCGCTGGCGACATGAAGAAGAAGACGCAAAACTACTACCTGATCGCACTGCGCGCATTCCTAAAATACATGCGAAAGCAGAATATCGAGAGCCTCTCTCCCGAGCGCATCGAATTGGCCAAGGTGGGAGCGCGCGATCTGGATCTGATTACTGCTGCCGAGCTCGACAGGCTCATGAAAGGCCCTGATGCCGCATATGCCGACGCGAAGACCGAGCCAGAAAAATTGGCCGCACTGCGCGACAAGGCAATCCTCGAACTCTTCTTTTCGACGGGCCTGCGCGTCTCCGAGCTCTGCGGCCTCGATAGCGACCTCGATCTCTCGCGCGACGAATTTAGTGTGCGTGGCAAGGGCGATAAAGTGCGCGTCGTGTTCCTCTCCCCCTCGGCAAAAGAGGCCGTCGGCGCATACCTCAAGAAGCGCGGCGACATGAGCGATGCACTCTTTGTGGGATACGGCACGGTGGGAAAGAAAAAAGACGTGCGCCGGCTCACGAGCCGAAGCGTCGAGCGTATCGTGAAAGGGTACGCGGTGCGCGCGGGCATCACGCGCAAAGTCACTCCGCATGTCATACGCCACAGCTTCGCGACCGATCTCCTAGAAAACGGTGCGGATCTGCGCAGTGTGCAGGCGCTTCTGGGGCATGCCAACATCGCGACGACGCAAGTGTACACGCATGTAACCGACAAACACTTGCGCGAAGTCCACAAGACATTCCATGGCAAGCGCCGCGGATAGGTGCTACATTCTCTGGTAGCAGGACACCATTCTGGGCACAAACGCACATCCGTGCGCTCGGAAACATGGCTGGCGGTGGACGCGGCCGGTGCACCCTGCTTTTTGAAGACGCTATCACAGGCAAGGAGTCTGTCGTCATGAAATGGGGAGCCGATTGCCACCTGTCGGCTGGAATCATCAGATATCTCGTGTACGAGCACGATCATTCTCGTCACACGGATGTTTTATAATCCCACCCCGCCTCCCCTCGTGCGATGAGCGGTGAGGTACGAAACGAACCCGGGCGGTACGCTGCCCGGGTTCTCTCTATATCCATGCTATTCTCACTCCATGAAACTCGTCTCGTGGAACGTAAACGGCATCCGAGCGATTCACCGCAAGGGCGCGCTCGTGGAACTGATAAACAAAGAAAGGCCCGATATCCTCTGCCTGCAGGAGACAAAGGCCGAACAACATCAATCCGAGGTAGATCTCCCCGACTACGAGGAATACTGGAACAGCAGCAAGGGGCGAAAAGGCTACAGCGGCACCGCAATATTCAGCAAAGAACGGCCAATCTCCGTGCGTTTCGACTTTCCCGAGCACCTAGTGAAACGCTACGAGCTTACCGATGGCTACGGAGACCTGAATGGCGAGGGGCGCGTTATCGCGGCCGAATATAAGGACTTTTTCGTCGTGAATTGTTACACGCCGAACGCAAAGCCGGACCTTTCGCGCCTGGAAATGCGCCACCAGCATTGGGATCCCGCCTTCCTCGCTTATTGCGCCGAGCTTGATAAGGAGAAACCGGTCATATTTTGTGGGGACCTGAACGTAGCCCACACACCCGAAGACCTCGCAAACGCGAAGGCAAACGAGGGTGAGCATGGTTTCACCACAGAAGAGCGCGAGGGGGTCGACAAGATGCTTGCTGCCGGGTTCGTCGATGCCTACCGCCTCTTTCACAAGGGTCAAGCCGAGTACACTTGGTGGAGCAACTTCGGCAATGCCCGTGCCCGGAATGTGGGGTGGCGTATAGATTACTTCTTCGTGAGCAAGCGGCTCGTGCCACGGGCAAGAAAAGTGCGCATCTTAGGGGATGTGCAGGGATCTGATCACTGTCCCGTCGTGCTCGAACTAGGTACCTAGGTGTAAAGGACAGTTATCCACACTTTATGTCCTTGACGGTTGCTGTGCGTCCTTTATACTGCGCTTCAGTAGTTCCTTCATGTCTCTCGTTGCTCCTAATCTCCACACATGGAGACAACGGTACAAAGTTTCCCTACCAAACAACTTATTGTTACGGTGTCCTCTGACGCCGATTGGATTCTCGGATACATTTGTCCAGAAAAGCCTAAAAACAAAGAAGGGATGAGAAATCGCTTCTAAAAGGAAAAGGCAAAGGGGAAACGCGGGACAAAAAGAAAGCCGCTTCGGAGGGACCATTCTTCTCACAGAGAAAAGAATGGCCCCACACGGGGCGGCTTTTTGCTATGCCGAGTAAAAGCTAGATACTTTACGGAGGGCTCCCCTCCGTAAAATTAAAGCATATTATATTGGAGAAAGGTTGCGAGATGATGTTGCCCACCTAGTTCACATGATGCTTCTTGTGCAGTTCGGCTACCGCGGCTTCGTCTTCGGCGAGGCGGCGATTTTTGCCAGCTTCGCCGAGGTCTTTGAGTGCCTCGTCGCCCAGTGCGTCAAGCTCCCCCGCTCGGTGTTCCAAATATTCAGCGGTGTTTTTCTGTGGATTATCGAGAACCTCCTCGAGTAGCGCGTGGAGCATCCAGCCCATGCGCGGCCCGGGCCGTATGCCGAGTTCCATGAGACGCTTCCCATCCACTTTGAGCATCGCGACAGACACTGGGTCGCGCATCGCCTCATCCACCATCGCCATGTATTTGCGGAGACGAAAGGGCTGCTCCTTGGGGCGCCCCGTCCCGATACGATCGCAGATGCGGAGATTCAGGAGCTCCTGTATGTGCTCCACCCCTACATTCGTGATGATGCGACGCACGGCACTAAGCGTCACCTGATCCGGATCCGAGAAAAACATGTGCCAGCGGATGAGGCTTGCGACATTGGCTATCGTTTCCTGCGGAAAGCGCAAGTCATTCAGTATCTTCTTGGCCATCTTCGCCCCGATCACCTCGTGTCCATGGAACGTCCAGTCCTTCTTCTCATCGCTCCAACGCCGAGAAGCCGGCTTGCCAATGTCGTGCAAGAGAGCCGCGACGCGCACGTCGAGCGGCCACTCTTTGTCGGCAGCATGCTGGAGCGAGCGCAACAAGTGCTCGAACACGTCGAATGAATGTGCCTGATTCTGCTCGACACCGATCGCATCGTCGAGCTCGGGAATGATGAACGGCATGAGGCCCATCTTTTGAGCCATATAGACAGCCTGCATCGGGCGCGGAGTCATGAGGATCTTCACCAGTTCGTCGCGAGCGCGCTCACGCGAAATCTTGCCGAGCTGCGAGGCATTAGCCGCGATGCCCGCGATAGTGGCGCTGTCGATGGCGAAATCGAGCTCGGCGGCAAAGCGGATAGCTCGCAACATGCGGAGCGCATCTTCGGCAAAACGCTCGCTCGGCTCCCCTACTGTGGTGATAACTCGGCGCTTCAAGTCTTCTTGGCCGCCATGCAGATCGACAAGCGTGTCGGTGAGCGGGTCGTAGGCGATAGCGTTCACCGTAAAATCCCGGCGCTGTAGATCGTCTTCGAGCTTGTTGCTAAAAGAGACTTCGTCGGGGCGGCGTGCATCGGTATATTTCCCCTCGATGCGATACGGCGTGACCTCGACGACCTTGAGTCGCGGGTCATCGGCCTCGGTCTTTACGCCCACGGTGCCGAACGCGTTCTCATAGAAACTGTCGGGAAAAAGATCCTGCACCTGCTCGGGGGTAGCGTTCGTCGTCACGTCCCAATCCTTCGGGATTCGATTCACGACGAGGTCGCGGACGCATCCGCCCACAAGATATGCATCATATCCGCCCCTCTTGAGAGCTTCGCAGACGCGCAGTATCTCCGTCGGTATCTTGTGCCTCATGTCGGGCATTCTAGCACTTTCGACGATTTTTAGGGTATGATGCGCGCACTGCGCCCGTAGCTCAGCGGATTAGAGCACTTGTCTTCGGAACAAGGGGTCGGGGGTTCGAGTCCCTCCGGGCGCACAGAGACAATAGGCGTACGCGCCCGAGAGAAGCAGGAACAGCGAGCGACGCACTTAACTACTACATCCCGAGAATTTTTAGTGCCTTTTTACGAGCGTTGCGGCTGGTGTCTGTATCCACTACGCTTGCTTGTTTTTCGAGCAACCGCGTGTAGTCCTCGGGAAGTCCATTTTCTTCGGCACCCCTTACCATAAGAGCGAGGTACCAGTCATAGGGAAGCAATTTATCGTTTCTCTCGGCCGCAAGATAGGTGGCGACCCGTTTTTTACATTGTTTAGAGGGTACCCAAACCCAGATATGCTCCCGATCATAACCGCGCTCTGCCTCATCTAAAGAAGGTCTCTCCGACTCATTAATTTCAAAAATAACCCCAAGAGTGTGCGCATGCCCCCTTTTCTCCATCGTGGCTTTTCCCGACCCGTCTTTGCTCGGCTTTGTAAAAACTAAGCGGTAATTTTCTGCGGTGCCCACCCCGATAAATTGCGCGCTCGGACATCGCGTCGATAACCATTCAGTGCACATATTTGAGCCGTAAGCGAAATACAAAAAAGTTCGTTCCGATTCCTGCCCTAACTTCAGTTTGTCAGTCATATATACCGCCAGAAAGATTGAGCCCAAAAATAGCAATGTGCCCAATCTAAGCCAAGTCGGACCCGGATTGGTTAGTTGTTCAAATATAAAAATCAGGATGGCGAATATTATCAGCGCAAGGACTGTTATTCTGAAGTTATTCATTGTCCATATACTATAAGCCCGCATCGGATTTTTACTACAGGGTCGCGTGGCAAATCGAGATCGAATGAAATCTTGGTTCCACTGACAAAAAACGGGAAATCGCCCCACAAGTTCCCTCGCGCCGTCGCGCTCAGGACTCGCGGGCCCGGCTCGCGGCCTCGCCTGCTGGCTCTGCATCGCTGCGCCCGTTCGATTCCCACGCAGAGCGCGCAGGCGCTCTGCTCGTGTCCGCATAGGCGTTCACGTTGTTCACTTCTGTGCGGACACGGGGAATCGAACCCCGACCTCCACCTTGGCAAGGTGGCGTTCTACCACTAAACCATATCCGCTTTCCCTCCTCGGAGCACTGCCTCAACGGTCTCGATGTATGCTGTATCATCCACCGAAACCATATCCGCATTACACTCACTCTCCCCCATAGAACTCACACAAAATTACTACCACTTTCTCCTCGTGCAAAGGATTATAGACGCAAAACTTGCATGAAGCAACGCTAGCGCGATGGATTCGCCGAGTCCTTCAAGAGAAGTACACTCCCCGCCGCCTCTTCCTCAAACGTCATCGCGATGAGGCCGGCGCACGCAATGATCGTAGCGGCAATAGGGGCCCAAGCACCAGTACGACACGCTGAAGACAGGTACCAGAGCAAGAGCAATCCCAGGAATCCGAGCACCGTAAGCGGGATGCTCCACGGGGACTCGCTCTCATGCCCCCTGCGCAGATACGCGACCAGAGCAACGAAGACAGCGTAAAGGACAAGCAGGACAGTCCAGAGCTTGGATGCTCCGGCGGCCGTCTTGCAAGTATCACCAAGCGCATGAGTCGCCGTCACCAGAGAAGGCACCGGCTTTAGTGGTTTCTCCGCGACTATCTGCTTCGGCGACTTATTCTCATGAATGGGTGCTACAGGTGCAGTCGCTTTTGGCTCAGAATCGTACACAATCTCACCCCAAGGGTATGCCGGAGCCGCAGGGCGCGAAACTGGCCTGGAAACTCCCCCGCTAGCATTGTCTTTCGGTATCTTAGGAGCCGGTGGCGGAGGAACGACACGAGGCACAACTGAAGAAACCGAGGCAACACAGGTAATACCCTGTTGGGCCGAGATAAGCGTAACGGACACCGGTATATCGGACACAAGGGGGGTCGTGGCCACGTCGACATGAATCGTGAGATTGCCATTCTGATCGAAGCGCCGAGTTATCTGGTTGAAAGGTACCGACTGATTCCCTGCCTGCGCGGCGACCGCCACATATGAGGGGTCTGAAATACCAATCTCGAAAGAGTGGAGGGCACCATCGTAGGAAAAAGTTCTAATGTCCGTCGCCCCAAGCACGGAGCACGTCTCCCCTTGCGGAGGGAGCACCTGATCGACAGCGACATTGGTTGCGGCATGCACAGGACTCGCGAATCCTGCAACAATAAAGACACCGGCCGCAAAGGTAGAAATTTCACGAACGAATGACTGACGCAAGTGCATGCCCGCACCCTAGCGCAGCGAGCAAAAATAGTCAAGTTTCAAGCCGTTTTATAGGACAAGTGCTTCGTGCCAAAATGGACGTTACACGTGAAAATTGCTCGCAAAAGGACCTCTTTACCCCGGTGCAAAGACCCGAATATGGCCTAAATGCTTACATCCTGCCTGTGGAAAACTATGGGGATATGTGCATAAATAGGACAAATGGTATTTTGGCCCCTTGCCTTCTCAAATACCCTGCCCGAAGGTCGAGAGTTGCATAAAAATACCACCCCTGCTGATTAATAATCAAAATGACTGAATATGTTACTAAGTAACATGATTGAAACATTTCACGCGAAACACTTGTAGTCTGGCGCTGGCGAGACAGAGGACGACCGCTTTAAATGCGCCTTCGTATCGTATAATCATGCCATGAAAGGAGAGCTCACCGCAAAAAAGCGCATCGGGAACACGGGGGAGTCGATCGCAAGAAAATTCCTAGAAAAGCGCGGATTTCGTATTATTGCGATGAATTACAGGAAACCCTGGGGCGAGATAGACATCATAGGCGAAAAGGCGGGATCGATTCGTTTTATTGAGGTAAAAACTGTCTCACGCGAAACATTGAATGATGTTACACATGAAATAGGGGGGTATAGACCCGAGGAGATGGTCCACGAGGCAAAATTGAGGAAAATAGCTAGAACGGCGGAAATGTACATGAATGAGAAGGGGCTTGATGCAGACTTTCAGATAGATGTGGTGTGTGTTTTTTTGGGAATGCGAGAGCGACGCGCCCGCTGCGTGCTCTACGAGCAGGTGCTTTGAAAATACCCCACAGAGTAGGGAAGGTGCCATAAAAGACATGGCATGTCCTTTAAAAACATGCTATATTTCTTCTGTTTTCGGGGCGTAGTATACCGGTAGTACGCTTGCTTTGGGAGCAAGTAGACCGAGTTCGATTCTCGGCGCCCCGACAAGTCAGGATCGCATGGGTCCTAGTTTGCAATGAGAAGGAAGAGCTTCGCGAATGCTGCGGCTTTTTCTTGAGCGAACGCCTCCGCAAGCTGATCGGGGTCGCGCGCGAGTAGCGCCTCGAGACTGCTCCCAAGCTCTGCGAGCACATCTCGATTAATATAGTCGATTGTCAGAGCCCGGAGAGCACGGTCGCCCGTGGTGATGCCTTCGCTCGTCGTTGTGATGATGCCGACGAGCTTGCCCCACTGATTTACCACAGCTCCTCCCGAAGACCCGGCCTGTGCTGCAATGATACTTCCTATCGACACAACATCCACCGACGAGGTGGCGAATGTCATGAGCTTATCGACGATAGTGGCCGCCGATACTGGATAAAGCTGGGTCTGCATGATGATACTGCCGACGAATTCTGCCGGATACGCGGCAGCCAGAACAGCGTCGTCGACAAACATCGCTCCCGGGCGAATATCGAGAGGAAGATGCGTCGCCTGCGCGGGAGAGGGGGAGAGCGGCATCGCGAGTAAAAGAGCCCAATCGTGTTCACCCGTCCCGAGGCGCGAGCGTGCGCGGATATCCGCCGCGTGCTCCTTGAGCCATGATTCCGAAAGGTGTACTACCCGCACCGCATACCGCGGTATGGCCGGGGCCCCGGCACGCGCTACGCACGAAGCATCGAAGAGTCCCGTCTGCGCGAGAAGCACATACTGCGCGACATGCGCATTCGTCAGAATGACGTGAGGAGCGATAAAAACACCCGAGCCTGATGAGGGGCTCGCCGATGCAGTATTCGGCGTGCAGAGGATATTCACCAGAGCATCGCGCGCACGGATATTTATCTCGTCGAATGAAAGGGGATTGGTGTCGTAAAGACCCTCGGTTCTAAAGAC
>CAZQNX010000001.1:13434-20165 GCA_964595025.1 uncultured Candidatus Saccharibacteria bacterium
TCGGTATTTCGTATGGTTTCACTTATCGCGCCATCTCTGCGCTCCTTTGCTTCAGGGGCTCGGGGAGCAGAGGGGTTTGTCGTGGCGCCTGGAACGAGAGGTGCGGTGGAGGTGAGGGTGTCTCTGGTACCGAGCGTTGGCAAGAAAAAAGGCGCGGCGGCCAACAGCGCGCCAGGGGAGTGAGATACAGGCGGCTCACCGAGCAAGGAAGGAATCCCGAGCACAATGAGCGTCGTGATGGAAACCATGCGAGAGAACATTCTCATACCCCGAAGCATATATGAAATGCTTTGAGGGCGCATCAGTATCGTGTACAGTAGTCGGTACGCGGGATTCGTTCAATGGTAGGACATCAGTTTTCCAAACTGAGAACGCGGGTTCGATTCCCGCATCCCGCACAAAAATCACGAGAACAATGCGCAAGCATTGGTCGACTATATTTTTGTCGCGGGATGCGGGAATCGAAAGCGAGCGCGGGGTACCCGTCGAACACGACGGGTCGCGCGAGCAGGGCCGAGAGGAGAAACGGTGCAACGGAATCGTTTCGAGCTCTTGACCGATTCCCGCACCGAACCCAAAAGAAAAACCGCCCTTCGTGGGCGGTTTTTCTTTTGGGAAACATCCTACTTCAGCGCATCCTTGAGCGTCTTGGAGGCGCGGAACTTCGGCACACGCATCGACTTGATCTGGATGGTGGCACCCGTACGCGGATTGCGGCCTGTGCGGCCAGCGCGGGTCTTTGCCTCGAAGATGCCGAGACCGGCTACCGAGATCTCTTCGCCCTTCTTGAGGAGGGTGGTTATCTCATCGATCACTGCTTCGATAGCGCGTTCGGCATCTGCCTTCGTGCACCCAATCGTCGCTGCAATCTTCTCGACAAGATTCATCTTATTTGCCATATAGTAGAGACAAGTGCGTAGTAATTGATAAAAAGCTCTGACGACCTTTCTGCAACCATTTTGAGCCAAAAAGCAGGGGTGTCAACAGGATTTAAAAGTTGTCCACAGTATTGCTATAAATACAAAAGTGTTGTGTATTCTTGCGCAATCGCGAGCAGTGGGGTAGTATTGCCCGCATGACTATCGGCGTAATGGGTGCACGAGGCAGTTTTTCGGAGGAAGCGGGGCGTACCTATGCAAAAAAATTCCTCAAGAACAAGAAATACTCGATACAATACCTCGTAACGGCCGAGAACGTGCTTTCCGCGGTCGAGGCGGGCACCGTGGATATAGGCATCATGCCTATCGAGAACAGCAACGGCGGCATCGTCATCGAGGCCGTATATGCGATGGCAAAGCATCGCTTCCAGATCAAGAAAATCTTCGAGATAGACGTGCACCACTGCCTCCTCGTGAAAAACGGCGCCACGGCAGGGTCGATAAAGACTATCGTCTCGCACGATCAAGCACTCAAGCAGTGCCGCATGTATCTCAAGCGCCGCTGGCCAAAAGTGAAGGTGGGAGAGTACATGGATACCGCAAAAGCCGCCGAAGACCTGGCGAGCGGCAAGCTACCAAAAACGACGGCCGTCATTGCGTCGCGCAACGCGGCCGACACCTACGGACTCTCCATTCTCGAGGAGTCCATCCAGGACCTGAAGTTCAACTACACGAGCTTCATTGCGGCGATGCGCACCACATAATCATCTAGCGGCCAGATCGGGAAATGCGCGCCAGAATGCTTCTATTTTGAGAATGTATTCTATGTTCTCCTTGTAACGACGCTGCTCTTCTGAAAGCTGAGGCAGGTGGTTGTTGCCCCGCGGCTCATGCTGCGCATGCGCAGGAAGGACCAGTTTCTGGCCCACGGTAATCAGATCGTCCTTCAAGTTATTGGCCCTCTTCATATCGTCGACGCTGACTTTGAACTTTTGCGCGATGCGCGAGAGCGTATCTTTGCGACGAACAACATATCCTTCCTTCAATACGGCCGGGCCCGAAACCCGCTCGATATTCTTGGGAATGGCTATCGTAGTTCCTGTCCTAATCAGATTTGGGTTTTTGACCCATGCAGCCGCTGGATTTGCGGCGGCAAGATCGGCAAGACTCACTCCAAAACGAGACGCTATCTTGAGGAGCGAATCGCCCGCCACCACAACATGTTCGCTCTCTTCCGGGGGTAGAGCCTTTTCGGGTAGGATACCGGCGGATTTCCTAAGCATATCAGCCATGCCATCGAAATAATCGCCGAGGGTTATCTTGCGTTTACCCTGCCAACTACCTGCGATGGTGCGCCATGCATAGGTGCCATTGTACGAGAGGAGAGCGAGAGCCCACCCTTCACTATCTCTGCTCCCATCGAAAAGATGTCGGAATGGGTGAGTATTCTCACGCAGGAGCGCTGCCGCTGCCGTCCCTGCCTTGACCCAATCGAGGCGCTCATCCTCGGGGGTGAGCGCGAGCCCCATGAGTTCTGCCTGCGCGCGGGTAAACTGCAGCGGCCCGCGCGCTCCCGCAGCATTCTCGTTCAGGGAGTTAGGCGAGCCAAAACCGGATTCTATCGCAAGCAGTGCATACAGATTTCGGAGAGGTACCTTGCGGGCATTCCACGCGGCGCAGAGCGCCGCCTCATGCGGCTTGAAGCGTTCCAAGCCAGCAACGATTTCCGCGTGCATATCTCCTCCTTTCGCAAATCGCTTCTCCCAAAAGCGAACGGCGCGCTCGCGTACTTCGGGAGAAAGATCGATGCGTCGGCTCTTTAACTGTTCGCGCAGCACTATACTTAGGCGTTCTGGTTTTGACTCGGTCGCTTCTGCGTGCTCTTTCCCCGGAAGACCCGCGGCGACCACCGCAGCACCTGCTTTCTGCAGAAAATTGCGGCGCGACAATACGCGCGATTCCGACCCATCTTCATGACCCATAAGCACATGCTACCACGCAAACGCATCGGTATGAGCACCATCCGCGTGCCGGTATCCGAACAGCATCCTTATCGCGCCGCAGCATAGGCGCGGTGCACCGAAAGGGCCCCGACACGTTTCGTGCCGGGGCCCTTCTCTTTCGGCAATCCTTCCTACCGCGCGTACTCGATAACGCGAGACTCGCGGATGACGTTCACCTTTATTTCACCCGGATACTGCATCTCCTTCTCGATACGATCGGCGATGGCACGAGCCATCTTGCGTGCCGTGAGGTCGTCGACTTCCTCCGGGCGCACGATAACGCGCAACTCACGGCCCGCAGAGATAGCGAAGCTTTTGTCGACACCTGCTTCCTTATTCGCAATCGCTTCCAGATCCTCCAAGCGCTTGATGTAGTTCTCGACGCTGTCGCGGCGCGCACCCGGGCGTGCGCCCGATACCGCATCGGCGACCTGCACGATCATGCTTTCGGGTGTCTCATACGGATACTCCTCGTGGTGCGCTTGCATCGCGAGTATGACGCGATTATCCACGTTGAACTTCTGCAGGATGCGACGACCGATCTCGACGTGCGTGCCCGGGACCTCGTGGTCGACTGCCTTGCCGATGTCATGGAAGAGGGCGCCCGCGCGCGCAATAGCCGGATCGGCACCAAGCTGTTCGGCAAGCATGCCGGCAAGATGGGCAACCTCGACAGAGTGATCGAGGACGTTCTGGCCGTAGCTCGTGCGGAAGTAGAGGCGGCCCAAGACCTGGATGAGCTTGGGATCGAGATTCGGCACACGCGCGGCGATGGCTGCTTCGGCACCCTTCTTCTTGATGATGGTATTGATCTCGTCTTCGGCCTTCTTCACCTGCTCCTCAATCTTGGCTGGCTGGATGCGGCCATCGACGATGAGATTCTCGAGCGCAATGCGCGCCACCTGGCGACGCATCGGATCGTAGCAAGAGAGGGTGATGGTGCCCGGCGTGTCGTCGACAATGACGTCGACCCCCGTCGCGCGCTCGAATGCGCGAATGTTGCGGCCTTCCTTGCCGATGATCTTACCCTTGATATCGTCGTTCGGGATGGCGACCGTCGTCGCAAGGACGTCGCCGACGACAGAATTGCCCAAGCGATGTACCGAGGTCACGAGGATCTCGTTGGCCTTCTGCTCCAGCTTTTCAGTGCCGGTAATCTCGAGCTTGTGCATGCGGATCTCGAGATCTTGTGCATACTGCTTCTCGACAGAATCGATGAGCTGCTTCTTCGCCTCTTCGGCCGAAAGATTCGCAACTGCCTCGAGCTTCTTCTGCTCCTCCGCGGCAAGCGCCTCCATCCGCTCTTTGGCTGCTGCAAGCTCCTCGTTTTTCTTGTTGAGCGAATCCTGCTCGGTGTCGAGCTTGGTCTGGCGCTTGTCGAGAAGATCCTCCTTGCTGATGAGGCGCTCCTCGGTCGCCTTGAGCTCCTTCTCGCGCGACTTAAGTTCTTCGGAAAGGCGCTCGGCATGCTCCTTGGCGCCGCGCTCGGCGTCTTCGACGACCTTCTTCGCCTTCTCGTCGGCGTCGAGCATCATCTTGCGGATCTGCAGCTCGGCCGATCCGCGCTGCCCGAGGCTTATGAGGAAGCGGAGGTAGTACCCGACGGCAATACCAAACGCTCCCGAGAGGGCGACGAACAATAGTATGAGTTGTAATGACATATGCGTGTGGGACACCCCACCAACGCGATCCTGCTAGAAGCGTGCGGAAATACCGCCCTGTAGAGCCATTTTGTGGCAGTCAGTGCCCGAGACGAAGCGCGATGTATTGGTGGGTAAAAAAATAAAAAATCCCGGCCCCCACTACTACCACCCTACGCCGGGGGCCCCCCAACCGGCGCCCCGCGCTCTACCCTGTACTGACAGCATTACGACAAAACCTTGTCGATAATCCCGTACTCGTGGGCCTCCTGCGCACTCATAAAGTAGTCGCGATCGGCATCTTGATTGATCTTCTCAAGCTTCTGGCCGGTATTCTTGGCCAATATCTTGTGTAGACGCTCGCGGAGCTTCAGGATGTGGCGCGCCGTAATCTCGATGTCGCTCGCCATGCCCTCGGCACCGCCCGAAGGCTGATGAATCATCACTTCGGCATTGGGGAGTGCAAAACGCTTGCCCTTTTCGCCCGCGGAGAGGAGCACCGCGCCCATCGAGGCAGCCATGCCCACGCACACGGTCGAAACCTGCGGCTTAATGTGGTTCATGGTGTCGAGAATGGCGAGGCCTGCCGATACATGACCGCCCGGAGAATTGATGTACATCGAGATATCTTTGTTGGCATCCTCGGAGGCAAGGAAGAGGAGCTGGGCAATGACGAGATTCGCCACGTCGCTGTCTATCGGGCCACCCAAGAAGACGATACGCTCCTTGAGAAGACGACTATAGATATCGTAGGCGCGCTCGCCCATCGAGGATTTCTCAACGACCATCGGCACGAGCATATTGGAACGAGGTGTGATGTTCATATGGGGAGAATATATCACAGGGGGTACGGCGGTGCTATGCTTTGAATAATGGCCCTAGATTCGCAAAAAATAACGGTGATGGGCGAGGACGCCCGAAGTAGGAAGAGTTTGGAAAAGCAACTCGACCAACTAGAGCAGCATCTCGATCAAGTTGCATCGGGAGGTGGTATTGCAACCACGCAGTATATAGTTGGTCTTATTCATACATCACCAGGGCAGCCTGAAATTCTTGATCACGCAGCAGAGTGGCTTGCAAGAAAGATGTACATAGGACCAGACGAACCAGATGCGGTCGGGCAATTCAAGTTCAACGAACAAGTCGAGGTTTCAATTGCGAACGCACTGATAGTTGCTTCTCGGGCGGAAAAAAATAAGGCGGCGATCTCAATTCAGCGACTAGTTTCATTTCTGGACACAGTGGCTGATGTCGCTTACAACATAGACCTCGTTTCCTATCCAGAAGAAATGCCTGTGAAGCCATCACTGGATACGAAAGAGAAGCGCAGACAGGCACATGAGAAATTCAGGCGCGAGCACTGCTTGCGGTCAATCGAACATGATATTGCCCAGGCGATAAATTGGGGACTCACCCAAGAGGCGCACGAGCAGCTCGCGGGCTCCTTGAAAACCTTCCAGAAAAAGTATGAATCCGTGTTCAAAATTCATCGCTCGTACGCGCACAGATCTCCTCGCGAACAAGAGCAATACCGGCAAGAAAATACATACCCAATTGATCATGGGACTGACGCCAGAATACTCAAGCACCACCGTGCCGTCAAAATAGCCAATATAAAATTACTACATTCGTCGCACTGGCAAAGACAATCGATAACTATTGACGCGCTGGATACACTTTCTCCCGCGAAGCTGTGGGCACTCATGACTCCGCATCTCGAGAAAAAATCAGATAGTGCAGTCGAGACAGTCTGTCTTGAGACGTCGGAAGTTTTAGCCACTGGGTGGGACTCAAAACCTGATCAGTGGGAAAAATTCATCCACAGAAACCTTCTGTCGGGACGCGCAGACGATTTTAACCAAAAGTCCGAATTTTTAGAACACCTATTCGATGTGTGGAGTGATGCCCAGCGCCAGGAGACCGAGTGGTACGAATGTATCGAGTCTATACGTCTTGAGGAACGTCACCTCAATATAGTATTCCGGAGGAGCCGCGGAACCAGGGACATCCTGGGTGATTTTATTGAGAAAGAGCGCAATTACTGGGGCGACGCCGTGACGGCCGCCCGCGACGCGATGCCTGAAAATCACAGGCTGTTTTTAACTGTGAATACGAAGGCTTCGGAGCCGCCGCCGCCCGCGCCGTCCGCCGAGTTCCTCGAATTGTACCAGACCGTCGCCGACAAGTTCCCCGGCCTGAAGGTCCAGGTC
>CAZQNX010000002.1:0-20007 GCA_964595025.1 uncultured Candidatus Saccharibacteria bacterium
TCGTTGGATTGCTTTAAGAAGTAGCCAATGACAGCTAAAAGGATGGTAATGACAGACCCGAAGCCTATGGCAAGAAATTTGTCTAGTACGATTGTTTCCATCATTTCGGATTTTCCACAATGACGATTTTGTAAACAAGAACTTGGTTGCCCATTACGATTTCCTTTACAAAGTCAATTTCAAAGTGACAGTTATTTTCCTCCAGTGCTTTATCTATCGCGCTCTTTGTCTTATTGACTGGATTGTTAGGCTGATCGCCAACGTCAGTTACATTTGTCATAATCCTATTGCTGTTTTATAAGTTGTCAAAGCGTTATACATAGCCGTATGTTGGGCCAAAGTCACACCCCCACCGATCATTGCACCCGCAAGGACCATGTTGTTAGGATGTCCGGTATGCAAAGACCTCATGTAGTGAATCGCTAAAGTGTTGTCACTAGCGTTCAGCGTTGCCGCCCTTGTGGCTATTTGAGAACCGTTCTTATACAGATACCGATTACCACCGTAAACAGTGAATGTGATGAAGTCATAGGCTGCCTGCGCTCCGGTTGTGACCGTTATCGTGCCTTCGGGAGTTTCGTGCAGTACCGCACCCGTCACAGTGGCCGCCGATCTGTAGAGTACGTTTCTAGCCGTTCCCGCTCCTGTACTCGCTATGTAGTCTCCAGAAGCAGGATAGGCTGCAATCCACGCTGAAATAGAAACAGATGAAGCATCAATCCAAGTAGTACCGCTAGTAGTGGGAAAGAATTGTGAACTAAGTGCCGCAGTACCCGCTCCGGCATTCCATCCACCCGCCTCGTAAGTAGGCGTTGAAAAATCAGTAGCCTGAAAAGCAGTAGGCGTTTTCCAGTTGATGCGGGAAAAGTTACCTACGCCAGTGTTGTTAATGGCGAATATATGGATTACATCATGTATGTCGTAAATACCACCCGTAGTAAAAGCAGCCGAAAGCGTATTCTGTGCCGCCTCCTGTGATGTTGGTCTAGTATATCCAAGTCCATCAGCACGCGAAAGAACGGCGGTATATTTAGCATCCGGTGCTGACCCCGTTCTCCAAAACCAATCTATTAGCTTTTTGTTCATACCGCGTCAAGAGATAAATAATATTCAGTGCCGTTGATCCAAACCTTTAGCCTGTGGGTCTGGGTGAAAGTAGCGGTGGCTTCCGGGGCCTGCTCCAGGTAAAGGGCCAAAGTTGAGTTAGCCGTCCCGTCTGAGGAGTCTTTAGCATGTATGATAATACCATTCGTTCCGGCTGCACTTGCGTCAGTAGTAGCGTTTTTGATATAAAGCACACCACGACCACCCCCGTAACCCTCTCCACCAAAGCCGTAGTTATTACGATTAGCGTCAATCGTCCCACCTATTACACAAGAATTTGTTTCTGTTACCTTCGCGGCGTTTCCGATGGCAATAGTATTGTCGTAATCTTCGCCCGTTCCAGACGTCCCGGTATTGTACCCAATCCAAGTATTGTAATCCCCGGTAGCGATAAAAGAACCCGCCGAAGGGCCAACGATTGTATTGTATGAAGCGTCATTTGTTGAGTTGAGCGTAGCCTGTCCCATCGCGTAGGCTCCAATAGCTACGTTGTTTGAACCCTTGTTGTAAACGCCAGCCCAGAATCCAACACCTACGTTATTGCCCTGAGTAGTGATTAATTCAAACACTTCCGATCCTACACCTACGTTATTACTCCCGTTAGTGACAGCCGAAAGACAGATATATCCAACTCCTACATTTCGCGTTCCTGTTCCTGCACCCGAAAGACAAGAAGAACCTACACCGGTATTTTCAGAGCCGGTCATTTGATCTAAACACAAATAACCAACCGCGGTATTATTACTTCCTCCGGTGGCCACAGAGCGCAAGCAGTCTTTACCTACTGCTGTATTACCCAATCCGGTAGTAATTAACCGTCCGGCCCGGTATCCTATAAGGGTATTTGAAGCCCCAGAAGTAGCTGACAATCCAGCTTCATAACCTACGGCAGTGTTATACGAAGCATCGTAAGAGTTTGCCGCATTTGTAAGGGCAGGAAGAACGCCATATCCAAACCCAACATTAAATCCGTCAGGGGTCGTCATGGCCGTGGTATTTCCTGTATTATACCCGATGAAAATACCCTTTGCCCCGTTCGTGCCCTTATCAAGTATTCTCTGTGACCTTACCGTTAAAGCGGCATTTGTATTATCCCATGTTAAATTGGCCGAATCAACTAGCGTAGTCGCATCCTGGGCATACGGAACCCGTGTAGCGGTAAGACCCGAAACACCCCCACCCGAAACGGTCAAATCACCCGAACCAAGAACCGAAGACCCGTTAATGGTTTTTATGTTCGTTGCGCTTACAAGCAAATCCTGCTTTGTCGCCCACTGAGTAGAATTAGCTAATGTCGAAGGAGAAACATATACCCCCGTTGCCGTCCCGGTGTTGACTTCCGGTTGGGTAGCTTCCGAAATGGCCGTCGCTCCTCTATTTTCGGTTTGTACGCTTGGCCTTCTTGTGCCTACCGTTACCCTAGTCATATCACCGTGCTTTGGCCTTGAAAAATCAATTCCTTTACCGCTCCGCTTTGTTTGGTCCCATAGCATTCATGCCAATAAAATTTTGGCCGAATATCCATCGAGGTAAACGAAGTCGTCCAATAAATTGTATTCCCGGCCGGGGAATCGGTTGAAATGCCACTTTGGAAATCCGAGGTCAGCACAAGTGTTCCGTGGATCTTCTCGTAGATTTTGATGATGATGTCGTCGTAGACATCAAGGTCCATCGCCGTGCCGTCATCGTTGTAAACGTCCACTTCAAAGGATGAAATTGTCATCCCCTTGTAGTGTTCCAGGTCCAGGCGACCGCCTTTGTATGTTTTAAACGCAGACATTACACTTGATGTATTGAAGGTCGTATTCTACGGCGTACACGTTCCATTTCTTTTGATACCGGTCCTTGTAGGCTTGGGAAAATTCCGTTGTCCATACCGAATCCCGATCCCGAATTAATGAGATATTGCGCGACACATTGCAAAATTGGTAGTCGGTTACCTCGAAATTGTCCGGCATCGCGTTGATGATGTCGTCGATTTTGGTTTCTTCCTGGTCCAAACGAACAAAAACCACCATCCGCACCCGTTGGTTATTCTGGCCCGTGATCTTTGTCCCAAAAGACAAATCCTCACGCGGGTCGATGTTGCCATTCAAAAGACGATGATAAGTGACGATCAAAAACCGGTCGTCAGGTATTGCCTTATTTGCGTTGGCTTCGATCGTGGCCGGAAAGGTTTCATTATCACCCTGCAAAAGATGACATAGCCCAAACTGCCGCGCCTCTGTCACGCAGTTTTTAATAGAATTGTCGATATATTCGATCAGGTCGATCACCAGCAAACGGTAACAGTAGCCACACCCTTAACCCTCAGATTTGAAAATCCACCCTCTTGAGACTGCGAACTAACGGTGTGAAACCATTTCATATTCGCCGTTGAGCGCGTTGTGGATGTTGCGTCAATTGTTAAACCGGGTCGTGTTTGTATGCTTCCGGTGAGCAGCTCAAATCCAATAGTAGTGCGCCCCAATGGTATAAGGTTTCCCTCTTCGTCAGGTTCGGCAAACATAACCTCGTCCTCGGTTGCTGTCGATGTCAGCGTGTCGCCATTTTGAACAATAATCATAACTGTCTGTCTAATTCAAATTGAATAACTCTGTCGAATAGATTGTCCTCGCCATCAGAAGTGAAGAAAATCTCTTTCTTATATTTTTCCTCAGCCCATCCGCTTTTATCAGCGTTGAACTGGTTTGAAAATCCTATCCCTACTTCTCCACGTCCGATGACCGTAGTCCCTAAGTCCATCATCATCTGACCTGTATCTTGGAGGTTCACAAATGAAGCCTCTTTACCTGTCAAACTTTTGTACTCCCTGTAACCGCCTGAGAAATAACTCTTCCCCGTCTGACGGGCCTGACGCTTCTTGGAAATTGAAATAGGCTTAGTGCCATAGGTTCCAATTTTAGACCCGTCCGTGGAATTACCCTGCTTAAAGATACGATCCCTCTGAGCAACAAGTACTGAATTGGCAGCAGCAATCAATACGCGCTCATTGTTGATGACGCTATTAATATCCGCTATCAAAACATCGTATCCCGTAACCATTACTTACCGCCTCGGCAGCCTTTACATTTTCCTTTTTTCATGGGAGATTAGTTTTAGATGAAATAGTCCTTTTACACATGAAGCAAATAGGATCCTCGGTCATTTTAATAGACATCGTGGCCGCTTCAAGTGCTGATTTGTAATCCTCGTTATGAACGCCCAAAAGTTCCTTGGCCCTTTCCTCGGTGAGTACAGTGGTCATGTTCACCCTTTGAGTCGTCAGGCGTTCCTTCATCGTGTCCACACCCAACCGATAGAGTAAGGCAAATTGGAACAAAGGAAGGTTTTCAAGAATGAACTTTTCAATCGAACAGTAGAGAATGAATTTCACATTGAGTCCTCCACCGTTCACCTGTTGGACCGTACCCAACCCACCAACACAATCAAATTCACAAGTCTTGTCACTAGCTAGACTATCAGAATCATAATAAAGGTTTTGAGTCTGTTTGAGCGAAAGAGTCGAGGCATCATAGCCTATAAATATTTCCTCTTCCTCAAAGTCCTCATAAACCTCTAGGATGTTCTTTCCTGCCGCCAGAGTTCCAGAAACCGTACCTAAAGTATCTCCGGTTGAATCTTCTTTAAAGATCGTAACGGTGGCACTCCCGGCAGAAGCAGAAACCAAAGAAACGGAAAGAATCTGAATCCTTCCATACTTCGGAAGGGGCACTGAAATCTTCACTCCGGCATATCCGGAAGCTGAATTGTAGTCTTCTTTGAACTCGGAAGTCTCACGGGTAATAAGTTTCTTGTCGATGTGGAACCTGGAAGCCAACGCCCTCTGCATATCTATGCGCAGATTTCTTTGTGCGGTCTTGTAGAGATAGTCGAAACACTCTGTACTATCCGCGTGGTCCTCTTTGGTTAAATCATCGAGCAAAGAAACAGTACAACCCGCCAAGTCCGTGAAGTAGAGGTCGGACTTGGAGGGTGTATCTGTTGAAGCGGTTATGTAGCCGCTAAAACTCATCAGGCGTTAGTTGCCGTGTAGCCGAACAAACCGTTAACACCTGCCAACTGATCCTCACAAGCTGTCTGAGGGGAGTTGTCAGTGCCAAAGGCATCAGACTGGATAGCAAAGAACGTATCTGCCCATGCGCTGATCTTATAAGTCCATACTTTGTCGCAAGTGTACTCGAAATCGAGATCCCACTTCAAAGAAGGATAGATAGGATCGTTTACGACGATCTGCCTACGGAGCGGAGTGTCAATGTTGATGTTCTGGTTTTCGTTGAACCACATCAAATGAACCGTATTTGGGGCCACCATTACAAAGGAGTTAGCTCCGAAGTAAGTAGAGGCAACGGGGTCCAGATAGAAAGCCGCACCAGCTTCTGCGATGGCAGAATCATAGGCTACGCCGTCCGCGTTGCAACATGAAAACTTCGACAACATGAAGAACTTCTGAAGATAACCATCACCCAAAAGCATCGGCACACCGTTGAACTGGTTATACTGGTAGTCCAGAAGGATGTCAGCGTAGTTAGCGAACAAAGGAACCTGAGTGCCAGTAGTGGAGTCAGTTCCAAGAATACGCTTAACCTTGTGACCACCGGGAGGGGTGTCAGCACTTTGATCTTGGTGCGTGATGCGGCCCACGTTGGAGTCGATCTGAGAAAGTACATATTCGTCGATCTTCTCACGACCGGCGCGCATATCGTTCAAAAGAAACTCATTCACGAAAGACTGAGTGTCCTGACAGATATTGACCATGTTCGCGTTAGAGAACGAGCGCAGAGGCGAAGAAAAGTGTTTGTTAATGTTAACGGTTACACTGTTTTCTTCGGGTTCAGCACCCTGATCGCACACACTAGGAACGTTTGCATCCGTCAGCCATTCGCATGACTTGGTGCGGGTCTTGTAGTGCAGTTTGGTCTTGACGTACTTCTTACCCATTTGGGTATTGGTAAGGTCAAGTTTGATTGATCCGTTATCCGGAGAGAGAACCAAATCAAGAGCGCCGGTCCTACGGGAAAGCCCGAAAGGGGTGTTTTGTTTGGTGATGTCCGACAGTTGGCGCGTAATCTGCGCACAAGCACCGGCGAGGTCTACATAAGGAGATGCCATTTTTTGAGGTTATTTAACCCCTACTGTGGCGTTGCTGCTAGCATTTTTTCCCGAAGTGTTATTGGTCGATCGGTAGGTGCAGAGGCAGGAACCTTAGAAGCAGGGGGAGTAGTAGTTTTATCACCTGTGCCGTTACTCTTTTTGAGGTAAGGCTCGTACTTTTTCTTGAGGTGATCTTCTAGGGTTACTTTCGTATTGCCCTCAAATACTTCTGTTATCTGCCCGTCTACGTTTTTGCGTAGATGCAAGATCGATGGGTCTTTTTCATCCAACTCAACTAAATAGTTCTTTTTCAGCGAGTTGATTGTACTTTCAGCTAGGAAGTTTTTATGTTCCTCAGTGTCAAATTCAGTGGCAAGCTGGAATCCATAGAGCTTGTTTTTCAAAGCGTAATCTATCTGGATGTCCTTTACTTGCTTTGCAAAGTTACTATCTTTTTGTTTTACACCATCTTCGAGGGACTTTATTTTTTCATGGAGTTCCTCTTCACGCTTGCGCCAGTTCTCATTGATCTTCTTCACGTCTTCATTCTTGCCCAGATTATCAAGGGCTTTGTCCAGCAGTTCGAGTTTCAAAAGCGTATTGGGTTCTGAACTAATGGCGGCCTGATCTTCGGCTGATAGCTTGGTGATGAACTTCTTGATTTTTAGGTCCACAGAGTCAAAAACCCTCCCACGGGCGTCTATGTTAAACTTTTTAACGATGTCCTCGTCCGTAAATGCACGTTCACGGGTCAAAAACTTCTGATTGAATTTGGCCGCAACGTCATCAGGGACGTCCATATCCTTTAATGCTGATGCAGACACAAAGAGTTCGGCGTCTTCCTTCTTATCGAAAAGTTGGGAGACGATAGGTAATAGCCATTCGTTTAATTTCATTGTGCGTGGTTTTTAATTTCTTCGGAAAGTTTCTTGATGCCCCATCTTTTGTCAGCGTCCGTACCCGTTTGGGCTTTGTACTGTGCCCTGAGTCCATCGACTAGGCCGGTGGGTTCTGTAAAGGTTACAGCCGTTTCAGTAGTCACTGATTCTGATTGTGTGGGGTCTACGAAGGTTTCAACCGCCGCCGCAGGTTCTGCACTTTTTTTTTGTGGCTGTGGTATTGCCACCTGTTCCGCGCCAGATATGCGCCATTTGTTTGCGTTGTTCCTGTACGATGCCATTGTCATCGTTCTGGTAACTGCTGGGTTGGCTATTAATTCAACCCGGACTAGTTCATTTGCCATAGATAAAAAGGGTTTAGTAATCGTTTACTCGCTTACGCAAATATACAAAAATGCCCTTAAATGGCAAATTTACCCCTTTGATTCCTTTGGGACGGCTAATTCGCTAACGTAGATGATTTGGTGGCGGCACCTATATCCACCGGCATATATGAATATGCTGCTTGACGTTGTGCCTTGATGCTTACCGGCCCAATTAAGCCTTGCCCAATCTTCCACCTGTTTCTTTGTGTAGTATTTACCCACCCTAGCGGCACAAAATGGCCGTGTAGTATCAATTACCCCACCTACATACTGAACCCAATTTAGTCCGGCATTCTGGCTAACAGCCTCCTGAAATCCTCGCGAAAAGTTGAAAAGCGAATCAGTAACAATCTGTCCTGAATATGCTTTTAGCTTCCCGTCAAGTTCAGG
Organism: uncultured Candidatus Saccharibacteria bacterium; assembly: GCA_964595025.1. GTDB lineage: Bacteria > Patescibacteriota > Minisyncoccia > Phycocordibacterales > UBA2100 > UBA10103. The sequence goes on from CAZQNX010000002.1 coordinate 7,853, forward strand.
ACTACCCACTATAAACGTCCGCAACTGCTTCAAAAGGTCGTTATAACTCGCACCCGTATTAATATTCTGATTAAGGATATTCCGTATAGGAGCCTTAATAGCGGCTTCCAAACCGTCGTTAGCAAGCATTCCCTCTAATTGGGTAATGGTCTGCTTTTGAAGGTTTTTGATGTATTGTGCATTAGGACTGAACCCATCTACTAAAGTCTTGAAATAGGCTGCATTAGCCCCCGTCAGTGACCCTATCGACGTGGCGGTACTATCTAGGGCTGCGTAATAACCGGATTGCTTTAAAGCCCCCTCTAGGGCTTGGTCCGCTTTAGCTAGAATCTTCCTATTGGCTTGGTTCTGTTTTATCGTCCCGTCGGCATTGAGTTCGAGCCGGTTTAACAGGATCTGGATTTGGTCAAAGATAGCCCCTTGGGTCTTGTCTACCTGCTTGGCGAAGCGGGTTTCAAAGGATTCAATGATAGAGTCAACCTTGGCTGATAGTTTATCCGCAGTCATTTTTTACCACTGTTACGGTATTTGTCGCGGCCCTGGATTTTGTCGTCACCGACGTATTTACAGATGATTTAACAACGGTTTCAGACACATTATTAGCCGTCTGCTTAACGGTTGTTTCCTGTACGTTATTTGGACAAGTTATAGTCACTATTGAATCTATTATGTAATCAGGTACAAAAATTTCACCGGATATCTCTACCGACGGTCTGATGAAAGCATCTTCAACATCGTAATATCCAAAAACAAGTATTTCAGTGTCTACATAGTTGACAACGAAATCACAGACGGTAGGCGGTTCAGGTTCTTCACCCTGAATATCACCATACCACTCGCTATGCCATGTGCCAAACCACTCATTGAACCACATCTACGTTTCATCTACTGTCACGCTTGTCCTGTTGCCACTGCTATCAACCGTACCGGAAACCCTGTCTTTGGTATCTCCCAAATCTCTGAATACCGGACTAGTAGGCTGACCGCTTGATTTACCTGCCGCCACCGCTGCTAAGATACGGAGTATTTCAGCCGCCGTATACCCTGACTCGATCACTTCCGTCCAAGGATTCGCCGCACTTCCGGCGTCGTTCATCTTCTCACCCATCGTACCTACTGAATTAAAACTAGCGGCAAGGGAGTTCCAAACAGAGGCCGCAAGGTTCTCAGGGCTAAGGGTTGTAAAAGGTGTTATGTCTGCTTCCAGTGTAGCCGTACCCCTTAGCGTGGCTGTGATGGCCCCCGTACCGGACATATTAGAAACAACGAAGGCAAGTAACTGCAAGGCCGCTGTTAACTGGCCCGTCCCCGCCATCGTTGATGCCATTTGAACAAGTCCAGACATCGAAGCCGTTAACGCTCCTGTCCCGATAAGATCAGAGCAAGCTAGCTGTATAATCAATGAAAGATTAGCGGCTGATATTGTCCCTGTTCCTTCAAGGTCGGCAGCTATCGCCCGTCCCATAGCTAGTCCAGAGGTCATTGAACCGACTCCGTTGGTTACGTTTGTGGAAGTTAGCAAAGCCCCTTTAGCACCCATCATAATAGTATATGGTGGATTTGTTCCAGTTGGGAAACTATCACGTTTTACCTGCTCCGTATTATCTGATGTCTGGGCCTGCCCATAATATCCCCTCATGCGATGAGGGGATATTATCCAATTTGGCAAGGTTACCCCGCTATGGTTGTGGCCGCAGATTTGGTTAACATATGAATAGTTGGCGATTAACCCCATACAAAGTTTAGCTGACCTGAAATAGCCGATGAAACAGGCGTAGCCGCTCCACTGCCCCAAGCGAAATACAAAGCCGCGCCGTCGTAGATTCTAGGCATGGAAGGGTATTCAAATAAGAAGTTCCTCTCTGAAGCAAGTCCCAAAGTAGAGATAGGGAATCTTGCCAATTCTTTTACAAGTGCCACAGTATAAGTTCCAGACACATACGAAATACTGTTCTGGATAGTGTTGATTTCAGCGATTCCAGCATCACCGGCCTGTAAAGGCATCATGTAATTGTATTTACCCGTACCAGTTGCTCCTGTGTATAGTATCTGTGAATTAGGGCAAGCCGTTTTACCAATAGGTAGAACGGTAGGCGTGGCCCTAGTCGTGGTCTGTGCTGAGTTGGTATAACCCAGCGAAAGGTTAGGCGTGGCCGCTCCTAATGCTGTGGATGCAGGGTTAAACATAATGGCGTTAACTCCCGCGCCATTAGTATAACGAGGAAGCAACCAGTTCAAGGTATGTGTTCCAGTTCCAGCGTCGGTGATGTTTATAGCAGACCCCGCGATGGCGTTGGCGTATGAGGTCGCTAGTTTGTAAGTAGTATCACTGACTTTGATAAAATAGTAGTCCGTAGCCAAAGCCAATCCAGCAGGTAGCGTTGTGGTCGTCGTGCATCTTACCCGTGTTCCTGTCAGGATGTTTGAAGGTATCGAAGTCGTCGAGGTATGTGTGCAAACGTCTGTTCCAGCATCGGCTGTAAATGTGGCCGTCCTAGTCGAAATGGTATTCGTTGTCGCTTGTGCTGTGGTCGTTGTAACAGTAGTTACACGGTAGTACCCAATGACGTCCAAAAGTGCAAGTGTACCGGGGGCCATCGTAGCGGCAGCGGTAACAGCATGACCCGAAAGCAGATACTTGTAGTAGGTAGATTGCACATCCCCGCCGTGTTGAAGTGTTCCTGCGGAGGCCGTGTCATCCTCTACAGGAATAAAGGTAAGGTTAGCCCCTGTATCAAACAGCGCATCCGATCCCGGATTTCCAGCACCCCTAGCGAGCATATGCCACTCGTTGGCAATACACACCGTAGTAGGTTGCATATTCTTTCCAAAGGGAGCGTTCCACGTTTGACCGGCTGAAAGCGCGGCTATAATCTGATCGTTACTTGCAAATCCAGGCATAGTATTTTATTTTAATTGTTGTCTTTTCTTCATTACTTCGTCATACAGTTTTGTCAGTTCTCTGTTAACCTGAAGTACAGTATCACCCTCAGCGAATATTTTGTACTCACCATTGACCTGTTTAACTAGAACAAGCACTGGTTTTTTGTTTTTTATGACCATATCACTTTTAAATCTCCGCGTAAAACTGTGGCAGCTAATGTCCCCAAAGGCAAACCAACAAAACTTAAAAACGCATCATCATATATTCTAGGCATATCTCCTGTGGGTATCATGAAATCCTTTTCATACGGTACAGTTATTTCACGGAAGCACGTTTGCACTAAAGGTTTCACTAAAACTAAAGCGAACAATCCAGTATCTACCCCTAGCATCGTCACGCTTTCAATAGAGCGCACCCCGCTATCACCATCCTGTAACCCTATGAATGGATTACTTGCGTTGCCCGTTGCCCTATTGCTCCCCATTACAGTCCCGATGGCGGTGGCTGTATTCTGTGTGACCGTCTTACTAATCCTTCCGCTAACTCCGTCTGAATTAGTATAGTTGAAAAAGAACTGCTGCCCACCCGTTCCCGCGTTTGTAGTAACAGCCATCACCTGAACACCCTTACCGTCAGTATAACGGGGCAGTGTATTTACATTGGTCATAAACTGTTCATCCGTCAACCCCTCGTCAATGAAAGGGTAAAACAAAAGATAATCACAAAGAATCACATTCATCGGCAGAGCAGTGGCCGCGCTTGCATGGGTAGTGATCTTCCTTAGAAACTTCTCACTTGTGACATTGGGACCGTGATAAAATCCACCGTCCGTACTTTGTTTCAACTGCGTTGCCGTAGTGATGGCCCCGATGTAATACTGTGGCGGTGGCATCCCCGGACTCATGGACATATCAAACCACAGACCAATAGTAGTAGCCTGTGATGGGGTTTTGCGCCAGATATAATCTCTGACATTCCCACCCAATTCAGCGTCTACTACCTCCCCTATGGTTTTGAATCCTGCCATTACATTTTAATCCCTCCGTACCCGTGTGTTATCGCTGACATTTCAGTTTTGATAGGCGCATTACAAGTACACGCTTTGATAGGTTTCTCCAGAATCTTCCCTTTCTCGTCGTAGACGATAACACCAAGACCACATTTGGAACAGGAGTACATCAGTCCTCGGTTACTACTAATGCACCGATGGCAAACTGTGGCTGAATACCAGTGCTAATAGCGCGTGAAGCCGTCAGCGCACCGGAGTAGATAATCTGCCCAGCTCCCGATGCCGTAGTTACAATAGAGCAATGTGTGATCGTCTCCGAACCAGAAGTACATTCAGGAAATTGAATCAATCCAGTATTTGAACTGGACCCAGCGGCGGCGGCGGTAAATCCCGTCGCTGCCGTGACAGCTACACGGGCATAAGACCCGTATGCTGATTCACTCGTTATGGCTGTTCCCGCATCGGTCGGGTCGGCGGTGTGTAATGCAATATATCTTGTCGCTCCTGATCTCCATGCGGGGTCCACTGCACGAAGGAGTGCGTCTAGCGTGTCGTTTTCGGTTGTGTTACTCTTGCTCATTGTCTTTTACTTTTTCTTCTTCTTCCATAGGCTAAATCATGGCCTCATCTATTTTTATTTTGTTCTCTTCCTCAACTTCGTCGGCGTATCCTTCCAATATCTCCCACTGCTTCATCCTCTCCAACTCTTCAAAGCCTTTGTTCTCTTCGATAGCCCTAGCGACAAACATCCTGATATTGTCGTGAATGATAGCCGTACATTTTTCTATCGTACCATTAACAAGCATCATGGAAATCTCATCCGTGGACACTTCCGCAAGTGGGTCTAAGGAAATCTCCAGGTTTAGCCGCGCCAAAAGTGACGGGTTGGTGGAAAACTCTTTATTCTGAATTTCAACCTGTTTAACAGCTAGGTAAGAAGGATTTAATTTAGCCTCCTTAGATTTCGCAAACTGCTCCGTTAACTCAGTAGATGAATACACGTCGAACTGGGTAGGCTTGGAAATCTCCGGCTGGATATTCTCCACACTATCACGGTTTGAAACGCCAAACATATACTTGGTAAAGAAGTAGTAAATATTCGTCATGTGAATATCGTACATGACAGATGAAATGCGCTTTAAGAAGTCGTTCAACTCCGTCCGGTCCATCTCCTTAGCTTTCCCCGATTGATTTAATCCGATCTCGTTTACTACATCCATAGAAAGAGCTTCCAATCCTTTTTGCAGATTCCTTTCGGCCTTATCTTCGAGCATCTTTGTAGCCTCGACAGGAACGGTGACATAACCAAAAGGCGGCTGGATATTCGCACTCCCATCCCCGGTCATGAACTTATCCCTGTTAACCAGATGGCTCTCGTAGGGACTCTTGGCACTCTTATACCCTGACCCGTTACAGGAAGGGCATTTGTGTTTTGTGGACCCGTCGAAGATCATCCCACCCTGACAAGGGTAGTTAGCACCCTCTCCGCGTTCGACATATTCGCACTCGTCGGCTACCTCCCATTTCTGGGGCCACATATGCATCCTATACGCTCCCGTGACGTCTGAATGATCGTTTACGGCCTCATTCCAGAAAGGAACAGCAGCAAAGAAATACGACTGATAACAACCAATTTTACTATCTGAATAGTCTCCAGTAAGGGACCAAACAGGCATCTCCCCGAAGTTGTGGATATACGATGCGATAGTGGTAAAAATGTAATCTCTCCCATCGGCAGACATCTCCACATAGAATTTGTAAACACCCGCTTTATCTGCGTAAGTAAAAAACCATCTTTTCCAACCTCTTTCTAAGTCCACGCACTTGTCGAACAGTAAAATGTAATCCATGCCACGCATGAACACGTCGCGCGAATGGTAACACGTCGCAATAGGCTGCACCCGCTCCGACTCTGCTACATCGTAAAAGAAAGGCTGAATTAGAATGACCGCGTTAGGGTCTGCAATCATCTTTTTAAGGATGAAGTCAGATAGATAATTTACAACAGAGTTAAAGTGTGGATAATTTTCAAGCGTGTATTCTTGCAGTTCCTTAGCCTGTGCGCTTTCCTCAAATCGGATAGAATACAGGTTAGGGTCGAAAATCTTATGAACTATGGACAACGCCTTCTTACAAACAGACTGCGTGATGGGTTCGTAAGACTCTAGCCGGTAGGTTGTAATAGACGGATCCTCACGCGGACGGGTACGCCGTAATAGTCGCTCAGGCTTTGTGCCGTAGACGTGCCATGACATCTCTTCGGCGTGGTCCTTACATTCTTTGTAATTCTCATGCTTTAGATCGTCTTTATCAGAATCCTTGATAATCTTTTTCAGGGACTCTATAAATGCACCATCGACAACGGTTGTGACGTCAATCATAGAAAGGGGTTTAAAAAGTGCAACCCCTATTCGTCGAAGATATTATCTGGGGCGTCGAATACTACGGGGTTTTCAAAAGACTGCCATTTGAGGGTCATCATCCAGAAGGCAGCCGTGGTAATTCCACGAGGGACGGAAAGTTTACCGTAAGGAGTTACAGGTGCGTCGATGTAGATACCCTTGCCTCCGTTGGTGATGAAGGCCATTTTCCATTTCTTGGAATTGATACCCTCTACAAATAGGCGGTTGTCGTCGATACCTTCAAACTCGATAGTAGCCTCATGAGCCGCGCCCGTTACCTGGGTGGATTCTTTACCGAATCCGTCTTCCTCTGTGGGTGCGCCTCCGGGATATTCTCCGCGTGTCTTTGTTGCGACGTAAAGCTGTGCCGGTGACTGGGCAAGGAGGTTGGTCCACCATCCCTCGGATTCTAGGTTTACCTTTGTGGGTGTGGTTACTGTAGTGTCAATGAAACCGACCGCCACTATCCCCGCCTGGTCGATCCCGCAATCCATCTGGACATAGTCCGACTGATTTTGTTCACAAAAAATGTTCATTTGAAATGATTTTTAAGAATTGGGACTTATGCCGGGAATGGCATCGGGTAATCCGGGTAGGATTCTATTGGCAAAGTTATGCATTAAATCGTATTCTTTTCAACAGAGTCATATTTTGTCAAAAGAACACTAGCCGTTTTAAGGTTGTACTTTTTGACTGGGTTTGGATCGTAAGAATCGCGCTTTTTCCAGTAGTCCCCGTCGATATATACCGAATCGTGCATAAGGACTTTTTGCAGTTTCCGGTGCATATAGTTGGGCATGAATCCCGTTTCCAGCTTGCGCTTTTCGACAATGGATTGGCGCAGGGTTACTATCACCCCGTTTGAAAGTTCCAAATCCTCCTGCTCCTGTGGGTTGTCTTCTTCGAAGAAAATAGCTGGGATGCGCACCTGAAACGATGGCCCTGGGCTTCCATTTTCATAATCAATTCCGTCGAAATCAGATGTATTTTCATACACTAATAGAATGGTACAGTCTTGAGTTGATCTTATATCTAAGCAATCTGATTTTTTTATGTTCGTGGTTGGTGTGATGATGTTATCAACCGTAACCGTAACAGTGCCAGATGTAACCGCAAAAGCAAAATATATATATGAAAAATCTTGTGATGGGATAAAGCTAAATGAAGTTGTTGATGCTGGAATTGCTGAATAAACAATTTGCGTAGTTGTCGGCACAGTGTCGGATGCAAGAACCCAAACAAAAGCTGACATCGTCCCACCGCCGGAAGCGGCATAATCGAAAGTTATCGTGTAAGTAAGGCCGGATTTAAAATCAAATTGATACATGCACTGCTGGCTCCCACCTATTACGTTGGTCGATGTAGATGTGGCAAAACCACCAATGGCGGACCATTTGCAACTGTCTGGCCTTGCCGCTGGGTTATTGTTGAACCACGGCGTCAAGTAATCAAATGTAGTATTGGTAAAAATGGGGCCAAGTCTAAGTTTGAATTGAACGCGGGTATCGCAAATTTCAGGACTCAATAAACTTGTAATAATAAAAGAAGTATCCCAAACATCAACCGATGTTTCGTTCATGTCTATCGATGTCAGTAGTTCATCTGCTGAATCGTAAATATCTAGCGTAACCGGATAGTTATTTTGAACCTGTAAATGAATCGTGTCATCGCACTGAAATGGCTGACAAAAACAATCTTGTTTTATCAAGCCGCAAACGTCAGTTTCATTGAACGTATCTTCGTCAATGTCCCAGAACTGTATCGGTATAGAATCGCTTATAGTCATATCGCCTCAGATTGGCCTAAAAGTACCGTAAATTTAGCCTTTCCTTTTGTAATCTGATATTCAAGGCTCATAATAAAACAAGCGACGTGGTTTGCATTGGTCCGCGATACACCGATCGCCTTCTTTCGGTATGCTTGGATGGCTTTGTATTCGGGCCACGTCAAAGGGTATTCAAACTCGTAGATGATGGGAACAAAAAGGAAATCATGACCGGCCCCGGCGTCAAGGTCGGCAGCTTCCCCGACTTGGTGGCCGATTAATCCGCCTTCGTCGTAAAGGTCATATTCGCAGTCGGTACTTACCAAGGTCGTGAACACGTTTAAGAAGTTGCCCTCCCCAGAGGCGAATGAAATATTATCATCCCCACTATCGTACCATTTCAGACAACCCTGCAAAAATGACTTCCAACGGAGCATATTCCGCGTGGCCGTGATGCGTAGGTTATACCTATAACCCGGAGTGATAATGCCAGAAACGGAGGTAAATTGGCCGTTTACCTCTGGTATGTTAGTGTCAGATGTCTTGACTGCGATAATCATTAAGTCCTCATCAAGTCGCCAGTCTTTGCCCTGTTCTATCCTATTCCTTCGCGTCTGTTCAATGCCTAAAGAGGCAGCGTAGAACTTTGAAAGCAATCTAATGTCTGTGCCTACTGTCTTAAATCGTGTCCTGAACGTCCTCTTTGTCTGTGGATCGTCTACGCCAGATCCTGATTCTGCCGACCATTTTTCGTAACCCACCTCGATAGTCTTAAATATGAGATCAGTATCCCAGCTTCTTTCGATGTTGTTTACATAGTCCAAATTCAGAACTGGAACGGGATCGTAGAACTCTGACTTTTGCTCTATCTCGATCTCGTCGGCCCCATTGACATAACCAAGGCCCAAATTCAAAATAGGATTAGCCCCCTTCCACCAATCATCGAAGGACATATAAAAAGGCCGGTCTGTTGTATTATATCCTCTGACATATAACCCCTTCGTGATGCTGTAATAAGCCCCACACCCTGGAGTATTGAGATAATCGCTTGTCAAAGTTGGATAAACACCAGTTAACTTTGAAAGAATAGCCTTTGCCGCATTTCCTATGAGATAATGATTAGCGGTGGTATTCGCATAGGTAGTGTCGGCAACTACACTAAATGCTGTGTATCTGAAATCTTCACCCGCTCCGGGGTCGTTGTCAAAGTCGGCAAAATATGTCGTTGTTGCTGATGCGGAGTTTAGCGTCATCACCGCGTAGACGTATATCTCGTCACCGGCTAAAAGGCTCAATGTTGGAGATGCTGTTTTTGGTGTGGCTTGTGTGACGGATGAAGCCGTCCCCGCGTCAGTACTACCTATCTGTGTTGTGTTAAGTGTTCCGGCAGAAAGATATGAGTAATACCACTTTATATCATATGTCCGTGATCCCGCAAAAGTGATGGAGTAGACTATGCTAAGGTCCAAAGCATAAGATCCATCATTAAGTACCTTAAAAATGTATTTATCGCTTGTTGTTGGATCTTCTGATGAAATCTGAGTGCCGTAGTCAAATCGGTCGGTAATTTCATCGAGTACGGTTAGTTGGTTACTCCAAATCAGATACGATGTGGTCCCCGCGTTAGTGGATTCGGAATATTGAAACTCAGCCGATCCACCACCCGTTTTTCGTTCAAAGTTGAGCCTTATAGATTGGCTCGTCATGGTAAGTGTTGAGGCTGCTATGGGCGTGGTAGCATTCCCATCCAAATCAACACTAGCCCCCAAATTAACCGGCGTACCCTTCCTATTCATGAACTTCTGCCAAAAGTCATTCCTGATAATCCCATATTCAGCCTTATAGAAATCTATCTCTTTGGCAGAGGTAATGTCTATCAATCCGTCGAATACAGTATCGGTATAGGTTACCCCGTCATCGTCGCTGATTTCTATGAGTATGGTAATTTGTGCATCCGGCCCCTGACTACGTTCGATTTCACGGATGTAATCCAGCCCCCCGTTGCCGTTAGAACTCTGACCGTAGAAGGTAAGGGGCTGATCGTAGAACTCAACCAAAGAATGAAATTCCTTATTCCGTTCAAGTTTTAATACAGCCTCATCCCATCCCCCTGGTTCGGAGATAACCAAACTCCCTGCGGTGGAGTTGTTAAGCGTGAAACGGAAACGGGGAAACATTAGTAGCCCTGAATTTTAGACCTGATGTATCGCTTGAAATTCTCTCCCGATTTCTGAACCTTCATAAGCGTATAGCCCTGATTGATATAATCTACCCTGTTTTCCTGTATGGCCCTAACGATACGGGAGTCATCCAATATATTTACCTGTCTTCCACCTGTCGAAGATGCCGCCCGTAAAATACTGTCATTGATCTTACGGTCGTTTATAGCTTCCAAAAGGTTAGGACTTTGGGCTGCGGCTGCTGCATTAACCATGAACTCGTCACGGGAAGCCATAATAGGAACAGAGTCGCTTGTCGGTGTTCCCGGACCTGAAATCCAGCCCCCTTCTTTGTATTTCCCAACCGCTACGGCTTGAACAGCCCCAAAAGCCAACGCTTGCGCGGCAGCGATGAAGTTAGCACCCGGAATAGGAGGAAGCCCTAAAGCCTTCACAGAGTTTACCAACGCCTCCGCTAGAATGACTTTAACCCTTTGGTCGCGCTCATCCTGTGCCTGCCGTTTCATTGCTTCTTTTCGCTCTATCTCGCGCCTTTTTTCAAGGTTCTTTTTGGCGTTCTCGTTGTTTCCGGCTAGTTCTATTTCACGGGCGTATTTCTCGTCTATGGCTGTCAGTTCGTCACGGTTAGACTGCATGGAAGCGATCAGCAAGGTTCCAAGAAGGTCCACGCCAAAGTCGAAAGTCTGCTGTTGGATTTCCCGTTTACGCTTTTCCTTTTTCTCCCATTCTTCCAGTTCTCTAGCGTTCTTTTCGTTCTGGATTTCTTCCTCTGACTTTAGGCCATCCTCGAAGATTTTTAGCATCCTGTCGGTGTGGTCTTGGAGTTGTTCCTCGGACACATCGTAACTCTCTGCCTCTGTCAATGGGAGCTGAAAGAATAGGTCTGCTTCGCTAGATGATAGGTCTTGCTTTTTCTTACCAACAACTCCACCTGTTTTTTCTGCCTGTCTTTCTTTGTTCAGCCTTTGAATGACTTCAAGTTCTCGTTTGATAACAAGTATTTCCTGCTCCCTACTTGAAATCATATCGGGAGTAACGCCAGCCGCCTCACCGAATTTTTTAACATCGGTAAGGTAGGCTTCAATTTCGTCCTGACGTTGTTTTATCCGTCCGCTCTGTATTTCAATTTCCTTTTCGATAGAAAGTCCAGACGCCTCAAATCGCTCTATTACCGATTGCTCGTACTTGCTTTGCTTTTGATCTGCTGTTTCAAAGAAGAAAAGAAGCCCATCGGTAGCATCTTGCAACGCCTCAACAAATCCGTTTATAATACCAGTATTCGACGCGAAGATCGACTTCATGACCTCGTCAAGGTTCCCCGCGATGGTTGATAGTTTCCCGCCGATGGTTGTGCTTTGCTTTTCCATAAGGTTGAAGAACAACCCACCTTCGGAAGTAGCATCTTTGAAAGCCTGTTTCACCATGTCGAAGGAAATCAGTCCCTTTTCCATGTCCTCCTTCAAATCTCTTACACTCCTGCCGGTCTTTTGGGAAATGACTTGCAATGGGTTGAATCCAGCGTTAATAAGTTGGAGCAAATCCTGCCCCATCAAGCGTCCTGTGGATTGAATCTGGCCAAAGATAACAGCCATTTCAGCAAGGTCTTTCCCTGTACCTGACGACACGTCACCGATCATCTTTAGCGTGGGTATAATATCCTTTGCTGCCGTACCGAAAGCCAGAAGAGTTTTGGCCGCGCGGTTGACTTGATCGGGAGTAAACGGAGTAATGATAGAAAACTTGGTAAGTTCGGCCATGAGCTTTTTGGCCTTCTCTGCCGACCCTAGAAACGTAGTGAAAGCAATATTCAACTGCTCCTGCTGTACGCCTAAGTCGAAAATCTTCTTACCTAATGAGCCTAACTGCTGGATGATGGCAACGAATGAAATACCAGCAATGATGTTCTTGAAATCAA
>CAZQNX010000003.1:0-7979 GCA_964595025.1 uncultured Candidatus Saccharibacteria bacterium
TCGAACTCGATAAGGACCCGAAAGAGGAGCTGAAAGTCGATCCCTTCGCAAACGTCCTCGAAGTCTTGAGCAATCTGAAGCCGAATGAGCAAGCCTGGATACAGATGAATATTCGTACCGAAGACAAGGCGACCGGCCACAACGCGCTCAATCCGAAAAAAAGCACCTGGAAAGACCGCGTCGAAAAGGAGGTCGAGAAGATCCGCACCCAAGCCTCGACAGCAGTGGGGAAGCGCGACGCGCCCGATTCCGACCCGGACAAATACGGCACCTTCCCCCGCCCGACGTGGCGCCAGACACGCCAGATCGAGACGATGGAGCGACACCTTGGCAAGATTCCATTTGAAGTCGGCATGCGCGGCATCTACTGGAGCGAGGGCGCACCGCATGGCCCCACCTATACAAATGTGCGCTGGATCTGGAAGCCCTTCAACAGTCCGGCCTATTTCAATCAGCTGCGTCCGCGCCGCGGTCACAACCTGTTCGATTACCCCTGGCAGGATATCGGCAGCTACCGATGGAACACCGTGATACGCCGCTACTTGAGCGCGTATCGCGATCGCTCGTTCTTCTACACGCCATGGGGTGAGCACGGTATCGTGATGACACCCGAGACGCTCGCCAGCATCTATCATTACCCGAGCCGCGCCGTCACCGCACCCGGCCTCGAGCGTATCCCTGCCAAGAAGACCGAGCCGCCCGCAAATCTCCCGCGCTGATATGCAATTCCTCCGTCAGGCCGTCGTTGCGCTGCGCAAAGTCTTCGACGATTTCGACGACGCGCAGGCCGATCTCGCCGAAGGGTGGCGTCCGCATGCGAATAGACGTACCGTCATCATTCTCGTCATTGCGGGCATCGCGGCCGGACTCATCTACACGCAAGCGATCGAGCCGCCGGATGCGTTCCCCGTGCAAGAACTCGTCGTCGTCGAAGAGGGTGCGGCACTTTCGACGATCGCACAATCGCTCTACGCACAGCAGGTGATACGCTCTCCGCTCGCCTTCGAGCTATCGATGCGCGCGCTCGGCCATGCGCGCGACGCAAAAGCAGGGGACTACATCTTCAAAGAGCCGACGAGTGTGTGGGGCGTCGCCCGTCGCATCTCGACGGGCGCGTTCGGCCTCGAGCCGGTACGCATCCGCATTGGCGAGGGCGCGACGACGCGCGAGATGGCCGAACAGCTCGCGCGCGCGCTGCCGCGATTCGATGCCGATGCATTCCTCCTTGCCGCACGCCCGCAAGAAGGCTACCTCTTTCCCGATACCTACTTCTTCCTCCCCAACGCACGCGAAGACGCGGTGCTTGAGACGCTCCGCCAAAATTTCGACGAGCACATTGCCGAGGTGCAGCCGCTCATCGACGCATCGGGCCGCTCGCTCGAAGAGCTCGTTATCATGGCGAGTATCATCGAGCGCGAGGCCCGCATCCCTGCCGACAGGCGCATGATATCTGGTGTCTTGTGGAATCGCATCGAGCGCGGCATGCCGCTGCAGGTCGACGTCACATTCCTCTACACGGTAGGGAAGAACACCTTCCAGCTCACGCTCGCCGATCTGCGCACGGATCATCCCTACAACACTTATGTGAACAAGGGCCTCCCGCCAGGCCCTATCGGCAGTCCATCGCTCGATTCGATCCGGGCCGCTGCCGAGCCGACGAAAAATCCCTACCTCTTCTATCTCGCCGACATGAACGGCACGACGCACTTCTCAAAGACGTACGAAGAGCACCTGCGCAAGAAGCGATTGTATCTGGGCACTTGATTTATATCTGCGGCTACGGCAGGCTGCATTCACATCTATGGCACAGATATTCGTCGGACTCTCGGGTGGGGTAGATAGCGCGGTATCGGCCGCGCTCTTGCAGCGCGAAGGGCACGAAGTCGTCGGCGCATTCATCAAGATATGGAATCCCGATTTCCTCGAATGCTCGTGGAAGGAGGACCGCATCGACGCGATGCGCGTGTGCGTGCACTTGGGCATCCCGTTTCGCGAGATAGACCTCTCGCACGAGTACATGCGCGCGGTCGTCGACGACATGATCGACAATTATCGCACTGGCCGCACGCCGAATCCGGACGTGCTTTGCAATCGCGCAATCAAGTTTGGTGCGTTCAAGGACTGGGCGCTCTCGCAAGGTGCCGAGCTCATCGCGACCGGCCACTATGCCCGCGTGACGGGACACAGTGTCCCGTCAAGATCGTTGGCACTCCAGCGCGGCGTCGACACGGCAAAAGATCAGTCGTACTTCTCGTACCGTCTTTCGCAAGACGATGCGCGCGTCGCACGCTTCCCGGTGGGACATCTGCATAAGCCCGAGGTGCGCGCGCTCGCCGAAAAATTACAGCTTCCCGTGTCGAAGAAGCCCGATAGCCAGGGGCTCTGTTTTGCCGGAGACATCTCGATTCCCGAATTTCTCTCGCGCTACATCCCGCTCGAAAAAGGCGCGGTGCTCGATATGCAGGGCAGTGCGATAGGCGAGCACGGCGGCGCAGCGCTCTACACAATAGGGCAGCGACACGGATTCCGCGCACCAGGCGTACAGTACGTTGTGCGCGCCGATATCGCACACAATACGATCACCGTCTCGCCCGACAAGGCAGATACGCTCTCGCGCTCGTGCACGCTGCGCGACGTGCATTGGATAGGGGAGGTGCCGCAGAGCGGCGAGATACTCGACGCGCAGACTCGCTATCATGCACCCATCGCACGCGCCACACTTACCACAGGGGCCGATGTATGGCGCGCATCGTTCGCGGAACCCGAGCTCCTCTCACCCGGACAGTCGGTCGTCTTCTACCATGGCGACACCTGCCTCGGTGGCGGAGTCGTGGAAAACACGAGTGCACGCTAGTGCTACACTGATACGCGTGGCACACATCCTCATCACCAAAGCCGATGGCGAGCAGGAGCCGTTCGATCCGACAAAGCTCGAGCACTCGCTGCAGCTTGCGGGCGCATCATCTACCATCCGTGCACGAGTCCTCGCTCATGTGGTGCATGAACTCAAGCCCGGCATGCGCACCGAAGATATCTACCATCGTGCCTACGAGCTCCTCCGCAAAGAAGAAGAGATCCCGATCGCCGCACGCTACTCGACGAAGCGCGCTATCTTCGCGCTCGGCCCATCAGGCTTTCCGTTCGAGCAATTTCTCGCCGAGGTCTTTCGCGCGCATGGGTGGCACACGCGCACCGGTGTCGCAATGACAGGCCGCTGCGCGCCGCACGAAGTAGATGTCCTGGCCGAAAAGGGCGGCAAGCGCATCGGCATGGAAGCGAAATTTCACAACGAGCCGAGCGGCAAAACAGACATAAAAGATGCGCTCTATGTATACGCGCGCTACGAAGATCTCCGCAAAGCGCCCGAGAAATCTTCGCGCGTCGACGAGGGCTGGCTCGTGACGAACACCACCTTCACGCGCAATGCCATCCGCTACGCGCAATGCTCGGGTCTGCGGCTCTTGGGATGGGATTATCCGCGCTCGCGCGGACTTCTCGCGATGATAGAAGAAGCGAAAGTGCATCCGCTCACTTGCCTTACCACACTCTCGGACAGTGAGAAACACCGCTTCCTCGACAGGCGGGTCGTGCTTTGCAAAGATATGCGGCCACATCTCCTGCACGAATTTGGCATCCGTCCCGACAAGATTCCGCATGTACAAGAAGAGGCGAAGCGGCTCTGCGGCATCTAATCACACCTGCCTCTTCCTTTTTTCCGAAGCTCGGTCTACCATACTGCTATGAACGCCACGCAATTCATGGATCCTTCGATTGTGATGTTCGCAAAGCTCATCATCGCGATGCTCCTCGGAGGCCTTATCGGCACCGAGCGCGCCGTCGTCGCGCGGCAAGTCGCGGGAACGCGCACCTTCGGCCTCGTCGCGATGGGGGCGTGCCTCTTCATCCTTGCCGGCAATTATGTAAACAACGCGTATCTGGGCGTCGTAAATTTCCATCCGTCGTACGTCGCGGCAGCGGTGGTGCAGGGGATAGGATTCCTCGGCGCAGGCATGATCATCTTCCGCGGAGACACGGTGCACGGCATCACGACCGCCGCGGGCCTCTGGATTACCGCCGCGATAGGCGTGTCGATCGGACTCGGCATGTACGATGTCGCCGTCTTCACGACCCTCCTCACGCTTATCATGTTTACCGGCATGTGGTATGTGGAGAACCGCTTCAAGCAATGGTTTGCCGAAGAAGTCCCTGCCCCCGCGAGCGACGCCCTCGACGCGTTGCGGCGCGACCAGTGATAAGATGGAAAGACCGGGATCGGCACCCTCGCGCCGTCACCCGTGCTGCTGCTCTTCGGAGCCGCGAGGGAGAGGAGGCTTTCATCGAGGGCCTCCTTTTCATGTATACTTGCTCCCATGTCCGATTTCTACAAGCCCGATCGCAAGACCGATTGGAACTACGGCGGCCCGCGTTGGCGCCTCTCGCGATCCAAGATCGGCCTCTTCCTTGAGTGCCCGCGCTGTTTTTACATCGACAACAAGCTCGGCACCGCCCGCCCGCCCGGCTTTCCGTTTAATCTGAATAGCGCCGTCGACGCATTGCTCAAGAAAGAGTTCGACATCCGCCGCGCGCAGGGAGAGCCGCATCCGCTCATGAAAGCCTACGGCGTCGATGCGGTGCCCTATGCACACGAGCTCATTGATCTGTGGCGCGAGAATTTCAAGGGCATCGAATACCGACATGCAGACACGGGGCTTCTCGTCTCGGGCGCGGTAGACGATGTGTGGGTGAATCCCGATGGCGAACTCATCATCGTCGATTACAAATCGACGAGCAAAGACAAGACGATCGATGCGCTCGACGAGGAATGGCACGACGGTTACAAGAAGCAGATGGAGACGTATCAGTGGCTCTTCCGCCGCAATGGTTTCGCTGTCTCCGATACCGGCTACTTCGTGTACGCGAATGCGAGCAAGGATAGGGAAGCATTCGACGCGAAGCTCGAATTCGAAGTGACGCTCATCCCCTACACCGGCGACGATTCGTGGGTCGAGCCGACACTCTTCGACATCAAAGCGTGCCTCGAAAGCCCCGAACTCCCCATGCCGAGCGAGGGGTGCGACTACTGCCGATACCGCGAAGCAACAGGGAAGAAACTGCTGGCATTCGCAAAAAAGAAAGCCTAGGCCAGGAGACCCTTGAGCTTCGCCGAGTCTGCGTGCGGCCCTATGACGGCAAGTGCCAATCGTTCATTCTTGAAAATATCTTTGGCGACACGCTGCACGTCTTTTGCCGATACTTTGTCTATCGCTTTGAGCGATTCTTCGAGCGTGCGGATACGTCCGAGGTGAATGAGTGATGATGCGGCGTGCTCGGCGATAGAATCCGATGATTCCATCGCAAGCGTCATCGTGCCTTTCATGTATGATTTCACTTTCTTCAATTCAGCGGGGGAGACAGCAATGCGCGCCACTTTCTTGAGCTCGGCAACGATGACCTTCAGAGCTTCTTCGAGCTTGCCATGCTCAACGCCCGCCTGCACCGCAAAGTAGCCAGTGTCGGGATACTTATCCACCCACGCATGCACCGAGTAGGCGAGCCCGCGCTTCTCGCGCACTTCGGTAAAAAGCCTGCTCGACATGCCGCCACCCAAGAGGGATGCGAGCACGGCGAGCGCGTATTCATCCTTGTGCAGATACGGATACGCGGGGACGCCGATCATGAGCTGCGTCTGGTCGGTCTTCTTGTACTTGATGCGCACGCCTGCGCTAGCCCGCTGTGTATCAAACGTCTCCGGCGCGGTGGGCGTCGTCGACTTCAGGTGTTGGAACATCCTCGTGATCTTCGCCAGCGTCTTTTTCTCATCGAACGCCCCGGCGACACACACGACGGTGTTGCTCGGGCCGTAGTGCCGCGCACGGTACTGCTCGAACTCTGTTTTCGTAAAGCTGCGGATGTTTTCTTTCGGCCCCAGGATAGTGCGGCCGAGCGGATGCTCGTCGCCGAAGAGGAGGGCATCGAACACGTTGTCGATGGTACGCATCGGCATGTCTTCGTACATGTCGATTTCCTGAATCACTGCGCCGCGTTCTTTCTCTATCTCTTTCTGCGGCAACGTCGAATTGAGGAAGATGTCGCTCACCACGTCGAGCGCCTTGTCGAGGTTCTGTGCCGAGGTCTTCGCCCAGTACGCCGTGCGGTCTTTGCTCGTAAACGCGTTGTATTGGCTGCCGAGTCCGTCAAGCTCCTCGCTGATGTGCTTGGCTGTCGGGCGCTTCGCGGTACCCTTGAAGAACATGTGCTCCAAGAAATGCGCGAGGCCATTCTCTCGCGCGGTCTCAAAACGGCTGCCCGTGCCGCTCATGACGATGGCGGTCGCCGTCTGCGTCCCCGGCATGGGCGCAAGCACGATGCGGAGGCCGTTCTTGAGCGTGTGGATGTGGTATTTCATGCGGCGCATGGTAGCGCGGAAGACGGGGAGGGGCAAACCTCGCCATTTTCTGGCTATACGCTAGAATTCCTATCAATGACCATCAACGACATCCGCTCGAAGTACCTCGCCTTCATGCAGGAGCGCGGGCATGCGATCGTGCCATCATCTTCGCTCGTGCCACAGAATGATCCGACGACACTCTTTACCGGCTCTGGCATGCAGCCGATGGTGCCCTATCTCTTGGGCGCGGCACATCCGCTCGGTACTCGCATCGCCGACAGCCAGAAGAGCTTCCGCGCCGCCGACATCGAAGAGATCGGTGATAATCGCCACACCTGCTTCTTCGAGATGCTCGGCAACTGGTCGCTCGGCGATTATTGGAAAGAGGAGCAGCTCTCGTGGATATGTTCGTTCCTCGTCGACGAAGTGGGTCTCGATCCGCACAAGCTGTATGTAACGGCATTCATCGGCGACGAGAAGGCGGGCATCCCGCGCGACGACGAATCGGCGCAGATATGGCAAAAGCTCTTCGCAGAAAAGGGAATCGACGCGCCGATAGTAGAAATGGGGAGCGAAGCCGATGGTTCACACTTGGGGATGCGCGGCGGACGCATCTTCTTTTACGACTCCTCGAAGAATTGGTGGAGCCGCGCCGGTACGCCCGACAAGATGCCCGCAGGAGAGCCGGGCGGACCCGATTCGGAGATGTTCTACGACTTCGGCACCCCGCACGATCCAAAGTATGGCACCGAGTGCCACCCGAATTGCGATTGTGGCCGATTCCTCGAAATAGGGAATTCGGTGTTCATGCAATTCATCAAGCAGGATGATGGGTCGTTCGCACAATTGCCCAAGCGCAACGTCGATTTCGGCGGGGGAGCCGAGCGCATCGCCGCTGCTGCACAAAACAATCCCGACGTATTCCAGACCGACGTATTTTCCGGCATCATCACGCTCCTCGAGAAGTTCAGTGGGAAATCGTATGCCGACAGCCGCTACCAGAAGAGTTTCCGCATCGTCGCCGATCACATACGCGGTGCAACATTTCTGATTGCCGATGGCGTACGCCCGAGCAACACCGACCGCGGCTATGTCTTGCGCCGCCTACTGCGCCGTGCGTCGCTCCACGCGCAAAAGATTGGCGTCGCTCCCGACGAGGGGAATACGAGTATGCTCAATCGCTGCGCGACTATCGTGATGGAAAAATACGAGGGCGCATACCCCGAGCTCGCGACCGACGAGATGCATCGGGAGATTACTGAAACGATATGGAAAGAGGAGGTGCAATTCGGACGCGCGCTCGCCGATGGCACAAAAGAATTTGAGCGCGCAGCTGCGACGGGCGGAATATCGGGCGAGGCGGCATTCACGCTCTTCACGACGCACGGATTCCCATTCGAACTCACCCACGAGATGGCGCACGAGCGCGGACTCACCGTGGATACTGAAGATTTTGCCGCACGCATGAAAGCCCACCAGGATCTCTCCCGGGCCGGAGGCGAGCAAAAGTTCAAAGGCGGCCTTGCCGATGCTTCCGAAGAGACCACGCGCCTGCACACCGCGCATCACCTCCTTTTGCGTGCGCTGCAGA
>CAZQNX010000003.1:8001-16150 GCA_964595025.1 uncultured Candidatus Saccharibacteria bacterium
GCGCTGGTCGGTGTCGAAAGACGAGGCAGAAACTTCGGGAGCCGAGCACGAATTCGGTGCAAAGTATCCCGATACCGTCTCGGTGTACATGGTAGGGAACGTGGTGCCAGACGATTTTGCCGCAAGCGCGGCGCAGGCGTTCTCCAAGGAATTCTGCGGCGGCCCGCATGTCGAAAATACGAGCGAGGTGGGCAAGAGCGGCACATTCAAGATACTAAAAGAAGAAGCCTCATCAGCCGGCATCCGCCGCATCAAGGCAGTGTTGCAGTAATCTTGACGGGACACTGTGTCCCGTCAAGATGAGGGAGATTGGATGTCCATCCATGGTGGGGATTCTTGCGAAAGACACGCGCGGGCGACTGGTATACTGAATGAGATGCGCTTTTCTCTGCCGCACTCAAAAGGAAGCATCGTCCTCGCCGACATCGGCGCTGGCGGTGCCGCCTGCGCCATCGCCGAAGAAGCGAACGGTCCTTTCCAGATACGAACATTCGCACGCGCCACCCCGCCGCTCGAAGAACGGCCTGAAGGGGAGAGCATCACGCGGCTCGCGCAATCGCTCGCCGAATCCGCACTCCAGACATCCAAGGCCCATGCGGGCACGGGTGTCTCGCACCCATCGGAAATCATCGCCGTCATCCACGCGCCATGGATACGCTCACGGACGATCGCTGTCGAGCGCAGCTTCTCCGAAGAGACCGCTATCACCGACGCGCTCATCGGCGAGATGGCGAAGGAAGCGCTCACGAAAGACGCGACACTCGTCCGCGAAGATATCTGCGAGGGAAGTGTCGTGCACATCGAGCTCAACGGCTACCCGACGCGCAGCCCGGCGGGCAAGCGCGCGCACCAGGTGAAGGTCGTCTCGCTCGTGAGCGAGATGCAGCGGGCGCACCGCGAAGAGCTTGAGCACGCGCTCCGCCAGGCATTCCCCGAGATACCGCTCCGCTGGCGCTCGCATGCCCGAGCGCTCACGAGCGCCGTCCGCGAACATGATACTGACTCGCGCAATGCGGTCATCTTCGACGTCTCCGACGATGGCTCGTCGATATCGGTCATCCGCAAGCATGTCCTCACCGAGCAGAAGCACATCCCCGACGGCGTGCATGCACTCCTCGCGGTCATCGCACCTGGCGGCTCACGCGAAGAGATACTCTCGGTACTCGCCATGCGCGAACGCGGCGTATGCGACACGGCGCAGTGCGAGACGATACAGACAGCACTTACCGCAGCCGAGCCATCGATCACCAAGCGCTTTGGCGAGGCACTGGGGGAGATGGCCGCGCAGCGCCGCTTGCCAAACGATGCCTACCTCATCATCCATCGCGATCTTGCCGCGTGGTTCGCCCAATTCATCGCACGCATCGACTTCGCCCAATTCACCCTCTCCTCGAAACCGTTTGTCGTAAAGACACTCACCGCCGACGACCTCGTATCGTATGCGGCATTCAGAGCCCCCCTAGTTCCCGATCTCGGTATCGCGCTTGCCGCCGCACTTGTGCACAGCGAGCGCCGCTCATAAAAGCGCGTGCGTGATATGATGAGCATATATGGCAGACTACTTTCAAGACATTCTTCCTCCCGAGGGGGAAGCACGCCGGGCAGCGCCGCCGCCCGCACCCACATCCGAGCCGGAGCCCGCTCCCGAAAAGAGCATCCGGAATATCAGCATCACTAGGCCGCGCACGGCTCCCGACAAGCGCGATCCATTTATCCCTATGCCCCGATCACCCCGTGCATCGTTCTCGTTTCTCCCGAGCGCCCGCGTGTGGCTCATTGCCGCGCTCGCGCTCTTCGTACTCGGCATCTTGAGTCTCTTCATGTTCCGCGACACCACCGTGAGCGTCGTGCCGCGCACGCACACGATCATCTTCGACAACACAGCGCCGTTTACCGCGTACCCTGCGGCAACCGCAGCATCAGGCACCCTGCCGTATACCGTACAAACCCTCACATTCGAGGACACCGAGGTCGTCCCGGCGCAAGGCACGAAATTCGTCGAAACGAAAGCCTCCGGCTCTATCACTATCTTCAACGACTACTCGGACGCTCCCGTGAAGCTCGTCGCGACGACCCGCTTCGAGACACCCGAGGGACTCGTCTTCCGCATCCCGGTGCAAGCTGTCGTTCCAGGGAAGAAGGGCGGCACTCCGGGCAGCGTCCAGGTAACAGTCGTCGCCGATGCAGTTGGCCCAGCGTACAATGTCGGCCCTGTCGCAAAATTCACGCTTCCTGGCCTCAAGAACGGCCCGATGTTTGCGGGCGTCTACGCACGCTCCGACGCGGCATTCTCGGGAGGCTTTTCGGGCGAGCAGCCCCAGACGGCTCCTGGTGTGCTCGAAGGCGCGGTAGCCCAAGTCCGTTCTCGCCTCGATCAGAAAGCGCGCGATGCGATACTCGCCATCACACCCGGCACAGCGCTCGTCGATCTTGCACGAGCCTCGTACACGGATCTGCCGAATGTCGCCGAGGGAACAGGAAGCGTCCGCGTCGGGCAACGCATCGAGGTGCAGGTCCCTGTCTTCGAGACTGGCGTCCTCGCAGGCACGCTTGCCCAATCGGTAAGCGCAGATGCACAGATGAGCGATGTCCGCCTCCTTCCTGCGGATGGATTCGCGGCCTCTGCGGCAGACGTCGCATCGACGACACTCGGCGCAGACCCGCTCTCATTTACACTTGCTGGCAAGGCGCAGCTCGTGTGGGACGTCGATACCCAAGCACTTGCCCAAGCACTAGCCGGACACGATGAAGGAGCATTCCAGACCATCATCGGCGGATTCCCATTCGTGCAGGAAGCGAAGGCCCGGGTGGAGCCATTCTGGAAATCTTCCTTCCCGAAAGACCCGGCAGCCATCATCATTCGCGTCGAACCGACGCCGAAACCTTGACGCAGAGCCAACTCTTTGCTATTTTTGTCTGCGCAGACCATCATATGGCCGAACTTGAACTTGTTGAGGGAACCGTCGAAGAGGCCCTCCCCAACACGCTCTTCAAGGTCATCCTCGGAGACGAGAGCATCGTGCTCGCGTACCTGGCAGGGAAGATGCGTCTGCACCGCATCAAGGTTCTCGTTGGAGACAGGGTGCAGGTAAAGCTCGATCCGTACGGGGGGAGAGCACGCATCGTCCGTCGCATCTGATAATCTCTTCATGAAAGTAAAAGCATCACTCAAGAAAATGTGTCTCCAATGCCGCCACGTCCGTCGTCGCGGTCGCCTGTTCGTTATCTGCAAGGATCCTCGCCACAAGCAGCGCCAGGGTTAATTTTCATTTTCTAAATTTTTACATCTATGCGTATCGCAGGCATCACCGTTCCCGATGACAAGCGTCTTGAGATCGCGCTTACCGCGCTGTATGGCGTCGGCCGTGCACGCGCACAGGCCACTCTCACGGGTCTCAAGATAGACTGGGGCACTCGCGCCAAAGACCTCTCTGCCAAGCAAGAATCCGATCTCCGCGAAGCGATCGAGAAATTCACCCTCGAAGGCGAGCTCAAGCGCGAGGTAAGCGCGAACGTCCGCCGCCTCAAGGACATCAAGGCGCACCGCGGCGTCCGCCACCAGAAGAAGCTCCCCGTGCGCGGCCAACGCACGAAGACCAATTCGCGCACTATCCGCGGAAACGTGCGTAAGACCATGACCTCGGGTCGCCGTAAGCTCGAGAAGACATGATCCATTTGGCGTACGCTCTCGGGTGTGCTACTCTGGTGGCCACCGCGAGGCGGGACATTTCCGTGCGTATCTAATTTTTTCATCTCATGGGAAAGAAACGAATCATCAGGAAGTCTGGCGGTACCGTCGATGCGGGTCTTAAGTCGCGCTCGCTTGCGCGCGTGGCCAAGAAGAATATCGTCCAGGGCCTCCTTTTCGTACAGGCAACCTACAACAACACGAAGGTGCTCCTCACGGATCGCAGCGGGAACGCCGTTGCCTGGTCTTCTTCGGGCGCTCTCGGATTCTCGGGCGCCAAGAAGGGGACACCCTTTGCTGCAGCAAAGGTGGGCGAGCTCGTCGGCGACAAGGCAGCCATCATCGGCGTGAAGGAAGTCGAGGTCGTCATCCGCGGCGTTGGCGCCGGACGCGAGAGCGCACTGCGCGGCTTTGCAAGCAAGGGGATAGATGTTACCAAGATATCGGATGATACGCCGGTTCCGCACAACGGCCCGCGTCCACCTAAGCCTCGCCGCATCTAAACTACTATGCTCATCATCAAATCCAAGTATCGCATCGCACGCAGGCTCGGCGCCGGCATCTTCGACCAGACCCAGACCCAGAAGTTCGCCCTCCGCGCTGCGCAGCGTACCGAGAAGCGCCGCGGTCGTGGCGGCGGTTCCGATTATGGCCGCCAGCTTCTCGAGAAGCAGAAGGTGCGCTTCACCTACGGCCTCACCGAGAAGCACCTCTCAAACTACGCCGCAAAGGCTTTCGCAACGAAAGACCCGGGCACCTCGCTCCACCGCGCTCTCGAGATGCGTGCCGACAACGTCGTCTATCGCGCAGGCTTCGCCGCATCGCGTCGCGCTGGTCGCCAAGCCGTCTCGCATGGTCATATCCTCGTAAACGGCCGTCGCATCACGACCCCGTCTCATGCACTCAAGGCGGGAGATACCATTACCATCCGCGAGGGAAGCCGCAAGAGTCCGCTCTTCGCCGGTCTTGCCGAAAAGAACGCCGAGGGTCGCAACATCCCGCAGTGGCTCGAGGCCGATGCCGGACTCCTGACGATCAAGGTCGTCGGCGAGCCGTCGTATTCGCCCGCAGAATCAGGCCTCGATTACGCGACGGTATTTGAGTTTTACAGCCGATAGTGGTATAGTTGTTCCTAATTTTGAGCCATTTTTAAAAGCGCTAACCGAGCACGACCTATGTCTGATTATCACATCGCACTCCCTAGCAAGCCGCGCGTCGTCTCCGAAACGGAGAAGGGCGGTGTCTACGAGATCGACGGCCTCTACCCAGGGTATGGCTACACGCTCGGCAACAGCCTCCGCCGCATCATCCTCTCGTCGCTGCCGGGTGCTGCGCTCACACATGTGAAGATTCCCGGCGTCTCTCACGAATTCTCCACGATCGAGGGCGTAAAGGAGGACGTTGTCACCATCCTCCTCAATCTCCGCAAGATCCGCTTCCGTATCACGACCGATGAGCAGCAGAAGATCACGCTCTCGGTGAAGGGCCCGAAGACCATCACTGCCGCCGATCTGAAGCTCCCTGGCCAGGTCGAGGTACTCAATCCAGAACAGCCTATCTGCGAGATCACCGGCAAGGCCGAGCTCGAGATGGAACTCACCGCAGAGCGCGGACTCGGCTATGTGCCGAAGGAAGTGCACCAGAAAGAGCGTGTGGAAATCGGCGCTATCGCGCTCGACGCGATCTTCTCTCCGATCCGCCGCGCCAACTACGAAGTCGAAAACATGCGCGTGGGCGACCGGACCGATTTCAATCGCCTCCGCCTCATGATCGAGACCGATGGCACGCTCTCGGCCCGCGAAGCGCTTGAGCGCTCCATCGAGACCATGATTCACCAGCTCAAGGCGGTCATCGGCTTCAAGGAGGAGGAAGCCCCGGAAGCATCGGCCGCCGACATGCCGCGCGCACACAAGGAAGATCGCTCGGCTCCGATGGATGCCGAGATGCTCAAGACACGCATCGCGGAGCTTACGCTTCCGCAGCGCGTCGAAGATGCGCTCGACAACGCCTCTATCCGCACCGTCGGCGGGCTCGTCCGCAAGCGCGAGGATGATCTCCTTGCGATTGAAGGTCTCGGACAGAAAGGCTTGCAGGACATCAAGCGCGCGCTCTCAAATCTCGGCCTCACGCTCCGCCAGTAGGAATAATCTAGGAATCATCGTATGCGACATCACAAGGCACACCGCACACTGCACCGAACGAAGCGACAGCGCGTTGCCTTGCTGCGCTCGCTCGCGCGGTCGCTCGTCCTCCAGGAGAGCATCGTGACGACTGTCGCGAAGGCCAAGGAGCTCAAGCCATTCGTCGAGCGCCTCGTCACCTTGAGCAAAGAGGGGACGCTCGCCTCGCGCCGCCAGATCGTCGCGCGCCTCAATTCTGCCGAAGCCGTGCGCAAGCTCGAGGGCACCATCGCCAAGCGCTTTGAGAAGCGCGCGGGTGGCTACACGCGCCTCACGCGTCTCGGCCGCATCGGCAAGCGTGTTGGGGAATCGGCTCGCATCGAATTCGTACAATAACAATCCTTATGAACAAGACTACCGACACGACGAAAGTCACCACAATCGATGCAGCGGGCCAGACGCTCGGCCGCGTCGCTTCGGCTGCCGCCAAGGCGCTCATGGGCAAGACGCGCGCCGATTACACCCCGCACATCGCTTCGGGCACGTCGGTGGAAATCTCAAACGCGTCGAAGCTGAAGGTTCGCGAGACGAAGCTCGCTTCGCAACAGTATCAGAACTACTCGGGCTACCCTGGCGGCCAGCGTGTCGAGACCCTGAAGAGTCTCGCGTCGCGCAAGGGCTACGGCGCAGCTATACGCCTCGCCGTGCAACGCATGCTTCCGAACAACACGCTCCGCCCGGGACGCATGAAGAAGCTTCATATCACCGAATAATCTTATCCCTATGGCAACAAAGAACGAGTACACCGAATCGATAGGTCGCCGCAAGACAGCGAGCGCCCGCGTCCGCATCACCCCAGCCAAGACCGCGAGCATGGTCGTCAACGGCAAATCTGCCGATGCCTATTTCCCGCTCGCATCGATGGTCAAGACCGCTTTTGCTCCGATGACGCTCCTCGGTGTCGCCTATACTGTCTCGGTACAGGTGCAGGGCGGTGGACACAAAGCACAGGCAGAAGCCGTGCGCATGGGTCTTTCTCGCGCCATCACCATGATAGTGCCCGAGCAGCGCAAAGACTTGAAAGTAAAGGGTTTTCTCAAGCGTGACCCGCGCGCCAAGGAGCGCAAGAAGTTCGGCCTCGTCGCCGCACGTCGCGCACCGCAGTGGAGCAAGCGTTAATCAACGCTCAACACAAAACGACCCTCCCGGGTCGTTTTGCTTGTGAAGCATGCTCCGTGCTACACTCCGCATCATGAATCTCGATAATGAAGATATCGAACTTTCTCCCGACGAAGAGATGGGCGACTTGTCTAGCGCACAAGCCAAAATAAAAAAGCTCCGCGACGAACTGAAAGGGGCGCAGAAAAAGGCGGCCGAACATCTCGAGGGCTGGCAACGGTGCAAAGCAGAGAGTATCAACGCGCGCAAAGACGCCCTGCGTGATGCCGAGCGCGCGGCCGAGCGGGAAAAGGATTCGTTCGTGCAAGACCTCCTCCCCGTGCTCGATAGTTTTGACATGGCCGCTTCGACAGACGCATTCATACACATGAACGAGGAGTGGAAGCAGGGGATTCGCCACATACAAAATCAGCTCATCGGCGTGCTCGAATCGCATGGGGTGACGCGTTTTGGGGCCATCGGAGATACCTTTGACCCGCGCTCTCACGAAGCACTGCAGGAAACCGCCGACATGCCCGGCGACCCACACACCATCGTCCGTATCATCCGTTATGGCTACCGCACAGATGAGCGCATCATCCGACCCGTCCAAGCCATCATCCACTCCTAACCCCCCCCCAACCATCTTGTGCAAGTTTAACTTGCACAAGGAAAAAACAGGATATATCCTGTGTCAATAGTATGCGCAAGGAGCCGTATGGAGTGGGTTCGTTCGTACATGTAATGCAGCGTGGCGTCCGCGGTGCTCCCATCGTCCGCAACGACGACGACCGTTGGCGATTTCTCAAGCTCCTACGATACCTCAACGACGCAAATGTCCCCCGCAACTGGGAACGCGACATCGCGCCCGAGAACATTCGTACCGGCTTCAGCAGGCCCATGCATTGGCCCGCGCAGAAGCCCTACGCATCGGTGATTGCATTCTGCCTGCATGACAATCACTTCCATCTACTCCTCAAGGAAACGAGTGAGGGCGGTATCAGTAAATTCATGCAGCGCCTTTCGACGAGCATGGCAGCGTACCTGAACGCAAAATACGGCGAACGAGGCACTCCATTCCAGGGCTCTTATCGCTCGCGCACCGTGGATAATGACACCTACCTGCAGTATCTGAATGCGTACATCCTCGTGAAAAACACCTTTGAGATCTACCCACGGGGTG
>CAZQNX010000003.1:16160-16968 GCA_964595025.1 uncultured Candidatus Saccharibacteria bacterium
GTGCCAAACAGGCGGCACGATCGTTCGACACCGCATTCGCGTGGGCAGAAGCGTATCCTTTCTCAAGTCTTACCGATTACATGGGGCATCGCCACGCGGAATTCCTCGATTACGCCGAAATTGCAGAGGTATTCGGTGACCATGACTCATTCAAGGCGCTCGCGCGCGACGTGATACAGGGCCGTCTCGAGAGGGAACTCGACTTTCTCGGTAAGCTATTGACATAGTTGTGTAATTATTATCTGCTTGTGCAAGTTTAACTTGCACAAAAAGGGTGTGGTATTATAATCACGCTACTTAGAAGTTATTTCTTCCCCTTACTATGAGCAAGATACTTGGCATCGACTTGGGTACAACGAATTCTGCCATGGCCGTCGTGAAGACTGACGGTCCAGAGATTCTCGAAAATGCAGAGGGTGTGCGCACTACCCCCTCGATAGTGGCGACTTCAAAAACGGGCGAGCGCCTCGTCGGTCTCCTCGCCAAGCGCCAGGCAGTCACGAATCCGCTCAACACCGTCTACCAGATCAAGCGCTTCATCGGCCACACGTTTGACGAAGCGGGTGTTCAGAAGGACAAAGCCGCTGTGCCATTCGAGGTGCGCAAGGCAGGGAACGGCGGCGTCGAAGTGAAGATGGCAGACAAATGGTACCGCCCCGAGGAAGCCTCGGCGATGATACTGCAGAAGCTCAAGGTGGACGCGGAGGCGCGCCTGGGCGAGCCTATCACCGAAGCAGTCATCACTGTCCCTGCATACTTCAACGACGCGCAACGCCAAGCGACGAAAGACGCGGGACGCGTTGCGGGG
>CAZQNX010000004.1:0-16470 GCA_964595025.1 uncultured Candidatus Saccharibacteria bacterium
TCCAGATCCTTCAGGAAGCGGCGCGCGTCGTACCACCACGAGTTCTGGAGCTGCCCGTCGGCCTCCGCCACCGCCGCCGTGTACAGGTACACGCTGGTCCCCTGGGAGGCGCCGGTCACCCCTGCCGACGTCGCGTTTACGGTAGCACTGGTACAGAATCCCGATATCAAGAGTCCGCGTCGCGCAGACTGGGAGGGCGTCTCTGTCGCAACGCCCGATGCACGCACGATCGTCTTTACCCTCCCGCACGCGTACGCGCCTTTCCTCGAAAACGCATCGCTCGGTATCCTGCCGAAACATCTCTGGGATTCCATACCGGCCGATCAGTTCCCTTTCAGTATTCTCAATACCCGCCCCGTGGGTAGTGGCCCCTTTGTCGCGCAGGATACAAAAACGGATGAAACAGGTGCGGCGACCCGTTTCGATCTCACTGCATTTGATCGCTTCACGCTCGGCATGCCACATCTTTCTCGCATCTCGTTTGTCTTCTTCAAGAACGACGAAGAGGTGCTCCGCGCATATGCCACTGGGCAGATAGACAGTATCGCGGGCATCTCGCCCTCACAGCTCACGAGCCTCGCCCGCGCTGTCACGCTTGTCGAGGCTCCACTGCCGCGCGCCTTCGCGGTCTTCTTCAATGAAAATAAGAATCCTTCGCTCGCCGATGCCGCAGTACGCGCCGCGCTCGCCGAAGCGATAGATCGCCGCGCACTCACGGTGAATGTCCTCGGCGGATTCGGCATCCCGCTCGAAGGACCGCTCCCGCCAGGCTCGACTGGCAGGATCGAGCCTGCGACGACCAGTGTCTTCACGCCGAACGGAACCTCGACTGCCGTCGCCGATCCGATCCTCATAGCGCGCGCGAAGAAATCTCTCGAGAAAGCTGGCTGGTCGTACGACGAAGGGGCTCGCGCGTGGACGAAAAAGGATGCGCGCCTCACGCTCAAGCTCGCGACGGCAGATGCTCCCGAGCTTGTCGCGACAGCACGCATCGTGGCCGATACCTGGAAAGCGCTTGGTATCGAGGTCTCGACCGACGTGTACCCGCTCTCCGAATTCAACAACACCGTGCTCCGTCCGCGCGAGTACGAAGCGATCCTCTTCGGCGAGGTCGTCGGCCGCGAAGCGGATCTGTACGCATTCTGGCACTCGAGTCAGCGCAACGACCCTGGTCTGAATCTTGCCCTCTACGCAAACAGCAAGGCCGATGCGCTCCTCTCGCAGGCGCGTGCAGCCACCGACCGCGACGCGCGCGATGCGCTATACGCCCGCTTCGCTACCATCATCGCCGAAGACGCCCCAGCCGCCTTCTTGTACTCTCCCGAATTCTTGTATATACTTCCCCGTGAGCTACAGGGTGTCCGAGTCGGAGCCCTCACTACCCCGGCGGAGCGCTTTACCGAGAGCTATCGTTGGTATACTGAGACACAGCGTGTCTGGGAATTCTTCGCCCGGTAGGCATTAGCATCGTTATTATTTATTACGTTCACGAACCACTATGTTCGCACCCCACGAGCCATCTTCGGATGGTCACCCGCCGCGGCCCCATTCTCGGCCGCACGTCGGCAGGCCCGGCGCTCATCCCCGCCCCGCGGGACCGCGCCCGCCGCATCATCACCCGCGTCCTGCGGGCGGTGGCCCACGCCGACGCCCTGGCCACTACGGCCCACCGCGTCCGCCGCGCCGCGGCAAGCAGCGCCTCTCGCACCAGACACCCTCTGATCGCGACCAGGGCACACCGCGCGCAGCGGTCATTCCGCCACCGAAGGAAGACGTCGTCCGTATCATCCCGCTCGGCGGCGTCGAAGAGATCGGCCGCAACATGACGGCAATCGAAGTCGGTAACGACATCTTCATTCTCGACGCTGGCTTTCAGTTCAAGGAAGACGACACCCCAGGCATCGATTACATATTGCCCAACACCGGCTATCTCGAAGAGCGTCGCGACAAGATCCGCGGACTCCTCATATCGCACGGTCACCTCGATCACATCGGTGGCATTCCCTACATCATCGATCGCGTCGGCAGCCCGACGATCTACACGCGCCGCCTCACCGGCATGATGATTAAAAAGCGCCAAGAGGAGTTTGCGCAGACGGCTCCCGTCACGATACGCGAAGTCGAACGCGACGAGGTCATCAAGCTCGGCAGCCACACCATCCGCTTCTTCGGCGTCACGCACACCGTCCCGGATTCGATGGGTATCATCATCGAGACGAAGTGGGGCGACGTCGTCTTCACGGGTGACATCAAGCTCTCGCACGACGATGGCGAACCGAGCGACGAAGAGAAGCGCGAGTTCGGTATCTTCAAGGACAGGAACGTTCTGTGCCTCCTCATGGACAGCACCAATGTGTGGCAGCCCGGCTTCTCCATCCCCGAAAAGAACGTGTACGCGACGCTCGAACGCATCGTGCGCGACACGAACGGCCGCCTCATCATCGCGATGTTCGCATCGCACCTCGAGCGCCTCATCCGTCTCGTGCGCTTCGCCGAGGATTATGGCAAGAAGGTCGTCATCGACGGTCGCTCGATGCGCACGAATATCGAAATAGCGCGCGAGCTCGGACTCATCAAATACAAGGATGAGACGGTAATCCAGGTCGAGGACATGGATCGTTTCCCGCCCGAGAAAGTGCTCATCCTCGCGACTGGTGCGCAGG
Source organism: uncultured Candidatus Saccharibacteria bacterium (assembly GCA_964595025.1). Taxonomy (GTDB): domain Bacteria; phylum Patescibacteriota; class Minisyncoccia; order Phycocordibacterales; family UBA2100; genus UBA10103. Next base: position 2,664 of record CAZQNX010000004.1, read on the forward strand.
GCGACGAATTCGCCTCGCTCGCCCGCATCGGCAACAAGACGCACAAACACATTCGTCTCACACCGAAAGATACGGTGGTGCTCTCCTCGTCGGTCATCCCTGGTAACGAGCGCGCCGTGCAGAAGCTCAAGGACAATCTTTCTCGCCAAGGCGCACACATCATCACCTACCACGCCTCCGACGTGCATGCGTCGGGCCACGGTAATCGCGAAGAGGCGGTATGGATTCACAAGCAGATCCGTCCCAAGTTCTTCGTGCCTGTCCACGGCTACCACTACATGCTCCGCGTCCACGGCCACCTCGCTGTCGAGCTCGGCATGGATCCCTCGCATGTCTGCATCCCCGACAACAGCGTCCTCATCGAGATACACGGTGGCGAAAAGATCGATAAACACCCGCTCAAGGCGCCTTCGGAACTCCGCATCGTCGAAGGCCAGACGGTGACCGAGCTCTCCGAGGTCTTGATGCGCGATCGCAAGGCGCTCGGCCAAGAGGGTTTCTGTGTCGTCGTCGCCACCGTCGACCGCCGCACCGGCCGCCTGCACAAATCGCCCGATATTATCTCGCGCGGCTTCGTGTATCTGCGCGACAACAAGGATCTCATGGATCAGACGCGCCTCATCGTGCGCAAGTCAGTCGAGCATTCGCTCAAGAGCCCGCATGCCGATGTGGACAGGGCGCGCGACGACCTCGCCGAGGACGTCTCGAAATTCCTCCTCTCGCGCACGATGAAGCGCCCGATCGTGATACCGGTCATCGTCACAATCTAGCGCGCTTGCCAATGCAAAAGACAACACCCCCGGCTCACAAGGAACCGGGGGCTTATAGCGTTAGTGCAATATCCGCTGCTTTTTCGGCGGTCTGTGATGCAGCGGTGCCACAGCAATGAATGCCCAATAGCAGACAGCGACCAAAATGGGCAGGAACTCGATGAGTTGTAGCGAAGCCGTCGTTCCAAAGGTGAAGAGGTATTGAACGACGGAGAATGCAGACGTTGCAGCGAGTGCCCGAAGCAGAGGAGCATCAGCGTGGTTCACTTGCCAGAATGCGACACGAAGCAGGACGAAGACCGCAGCCGCGATGAATGGCGGTGCGAGTCCCAAGCCGAGCTGGAAGAAAAAACCGACGGCCCAGATGGACAAGAGTGCCAATAATCGCGAACCACTTCGGTCTTCTACCCAGAGATGTTCGGCCTCGTCAACCTTGGCGAGTGTTTTCTCAAGCCATTGTGTGAATCTGTGCATCTGGAAACCTCTTTCAAGTTGTTTCTATACACACTCTACGACCTCGCCGCGCATTACGCAAGATGCAGCAGCGGGCCGTTACTTTTTAACATTATGTCTGGATGAATCCCTCGCGTCTAAGCGCTCGGTATGCCTCATCGAAACGCTTGGGGAATTTGTTCCTGACCGAAATCAAACCTTCGTTTCGGATAAGTGCGCGCACGATAGCTCCGCGCACCTGCCGGAGCGATCCCTCGAATTTCGACTGTCGAACATAGTGCGTGCTCTTGCGACTCGGGTTCGCCTGTGTCGCCTTGAGGCACGTGCCGTAGTCCATGAGCGCCGAATACCACGCACGCACGCTTGTGCCACGAGGAAGATCAGCGACTGCTTCCTCGATGAGTGGCATGAGGCGCTCATCGCTCACCTTCCGAGCTTTCGGAAAGAAATAGCGGATGAAGACGGCGCGCACATTCGTCTCGATGAGCGCCTCCGGCTCGCTGAATGCGAAGACGCGCACCGCTTTTGCGGTGTAGTCCCCTACACCAGGAAGTCTTCTCAAGTCCTCATATGCCATGGTCTTGCGGTCGGGTGAACACAGTACAGAGAACTGCGAGGCGGCGGCGTGGAGGTATTTTGCGCGACGGTTGTAGCCGAGCCCGCTCCAGAGCGCGAGCACGTCCGCAAGCGGCGCCTCAGCGAGAGATGCGACTGTCGGAAAGCGCTCGATGAATCGCTCATAATACGGCACGACGCGGTGCACCTGCGTCTGCTGGAGCATCATCTCCGAAACGAGAACGCGATAGGGATCGCGCGTTTTCCGCCACGGCAGACTGTCACGCCCGGCGCGTTTCCAATACGCAAGCACTGTCCGCCGCATCTCCGCAAGTCGCTCTTTCTGAGCGCGAGAGATATGCACTGCCGGAGCCCCGCGCAGCGCGACGGCGCGAGCGGGGCGATTTTTCAGCAGAAAAATACGCGTGTTCCGGGGGTGCATATCTCTCGCACATTACAACTCATACACGACATCCTTCCGCTCCACGACTACCTTCCACTGGCGGCGTTTCGCGTGCGCATACAGTTTTGCGTTCGGATTGAAACAGATAGGGTTCTCGACCGCATCGAGCATCGGGATATCGCTCTCGGTATCTCCCACTCCTATCGAGTCGGCGAGGATGAGCTTCTCTTTTTCGGCTGCGCGGCGGATGATGTTGGCCTTGTTGTAGATCAGGTGTTCGTCGATCACCGCACCTGTAAAGCAATCCTGCGGGCCTATCTCGTACATCATGCCGTACACCTTGTCGAAGCCAAGACGCGGGCAGAATTTGTCCAAGACCGTCTTGGGCGAATGAGAGACCGCGAGGAGATAGTAATCCTTGCGCTTGAGCTCCTTCAGAAGATCGCGCGTATAGCGATAGGTGCGCTTCCAGTGCGCCGCAACGACCGTCTCGGCCGCATCGGCAAGCGAACCATAGTGAATGCCTTTTATGTTCTCCCGGAATGCTTTCACCACGCCCTCGATGTATGCCTGATAATCCCCTTCGCGATCAAGCCACTTCTCTTGCTGCTTGGCATAGGTGGCCTGCACATCTTCGGCAAAGACGCCATCGCGGATGAGCTGATCGACGACTTCGATGAGGAGTGAGGAACGAAAGATCGTGCCGTCCACGTCGAATATCGCCACTTTCTTGCCTTCGTCTTTCATGCACGCATGGTACCGCACGCACGAGTCTGTGGAAAACCCTTTACAAATGCTTCTCGTATAGTACAGTACGCACGCGACCCAGTGTCGCACTTGATGAAACAAAACGGAGACATAAGGGGATGCATGCAAATCCCATCAGATTCAAGAATGGTGAGCAGATCGACGTAGCGGTCTTGCGCAGCAATGTCGCACTCTGGAAGGCAGACCACCCATTACGTGGGGTCTCCTCGCCGGATAACCCGATCGACAAGCTGCACGCTGCCCTCACCGCCGGAAGGCTCCGCGCTGACGGAGGAAAGGACTTGATGGACATCATGAGGCGCCGTCTCTCCAAGACAGGGGGGCGCGACCTTGTGATCGCATGGCTTTCTGGAGTGCAGCTCGACACTCGATATAACGCCCAGTCCTTGGAGGAGGTGGCTGATATGGTGCTTGGGGGAGAAATCCGGCTTCGTGACTTCTTCCCGCTCCCGCTCGTGTCGTAGAGCAGCGCAAACATCAAGTCCCGCCAGGCGCGCACGCGCGCCTGGCGGTCTTATTTTGCCTTAGGCCACCGATTCGCGGCAGACGGCCAGAGTCTGGTGAGCGGATGCGTGGTACAGTCGTGCGGACGCGCGGGGCATACATAGCGACCATAGAGCACGAGGCCATTATTCACATATTTCCAATCTTTCTTCGGAATGAGCGCTTCGAGATCTTTGGATATCTTTTTCAGATCGGCATGCTGCGTGAGATCGAAACGAAGCGCGAAACGCTTCACATGCGTGTCGGTCGGGATGCCATCGTAGGTATCATACAGCTCGCCCATCACGACATGTGCCGTCTTATAGCCAATGCCGGGCAAGGCTACCAAATCAGCTTCCGAGCACGGAACACGGCCTTTGTATGTGTGAGAAATGATCGTGGCGGTAGCAATGATATGCTTCGCCTTGTTGCGAAAAAAAGGAATCGAGGATAATTCTCGCTCAAAGACACGCGGATTGGCATTCGCGAAACACGACGGCTTCTTGTATTTTTTAAACAGCGTTGCCGTTACCTTGTTGACGGCCTTGTCTGTGCACTGCGCGCTAAGCATCACCGCGACCACAAACTGAAACGGGGACGTGTACACTAGCTCACTCTTCGGAAGCGGATATGTTTTCTTGAGATACGCGACGATGCGCCGCGCACGCTCCTCCCGCTCTCCTGCTGCCGCACGCCTCATGACGCTTCTCATTCGGCGGTCTTCAGATGGAACGTGACGCCGAACTTTTTCTGAAGCTGCGTATTCAGTTCCTCCATGAGTGCCTCAAGGTCGGCTGTTGTGACAGATGAATTTCGGAATATATATAGTGCCTTATCCCGCAGCAGCCGGATATCTCTTACGGTCTCCTGACTCAACTCGCCTTCGGAGGCTATGGAAATAGCTCCCATTACTTGGGGATAGAGGACCTGGAACTCACGAACAGCTTCTTGGAGCGTTTCTAACTGTTTTTCGGCGGACTCTCCCGTGACAGGAGGCATCTCTTCTGACGAGCCTCGAAGAAAACGTCGAGCTCTCTCGCCCTCGCTCCCCGTCTGCGCCCCCGCCCTCGCTGCGTGCTCGCGGAGTGAGGCGACATTATCCTTGGGACCAGATTCATCCATACATTATCGAAGATAGAACGTCGCCCGAGCAGTGACCATCACCTTCTTGTCGATCGTCGAAGTGTCGTAGTTACCGTAGTCTGATATGTCGACGGAGTTCGACGAGAGCACCTGCACCACACCGCCCGAGGCCGATTGGAGCGCCCCCACCTTGCGGCTGGTCGACTTGGCAATCTCTTCGGCGCGCGCTTTCGCATCCTGCACTGCCTTGCCGATGAGTGCGATGCGCAACTCGGGAAGATTCGAGATGTAGTACTGCGGCATCTGCGACGAGACAACGATGCCGCGGGCCGTGAGACTACCTATGTCTTTCGTAAGCTGTTCAACGAGTTCGGGTTTGTCGGATTCTATCGTGATATCGGCGCGCACCATGTAGCGCAGCGGCGCGTTCTGATCGGACGAGTATTCCCTATCGACAAAGACTGGGCTCGTCGTCACCTTGTCGGCGGCGATGCCTTTCTTTGCGAAGAAGTCGCCCACCGCGCGCGCATCGGCCGAGACGCGCGACTGCGTTTCGGAGAGTGCGGCCTCGTATCCCGATCGCGAGATGGAAACCGTCCACTTGGCGGAATCGGCCGTCGCCTCTTGTGTCGCCGATCCGGTGACCGAGAGTGTGTTGTCGAGCGTGTGGACGCGATAGAACGTGTAGGCACCTATCGCAGAGGCGCCCATGAGACACAGGCCGATTATTGTCGCAGGAGCTATGGGACTCATTTCGAATTTCATACGGCTATTGTATCATCACCTGAAACGAGGCGGAGTCGTCGTTCTCGGGCATGCCCGAAGGATTGTCGCGCAAGAGGTGCACCGTCGCGGGGCCAGTGTATGCTCCAACATCGATTTGCGCGGTGAAGGGCACAAGCTCGGTCGTCATCCAGTCGCCCTGGGCTTGTCCGTACGACGTCGCTATCTTGTTGTCCTGCGCATCCGTCACGAAAATCGGGAACGATGCCTCAAAATACCAAGGGCCGGGCGCCTTGCCCGATACGGCGAACTTCTTTCCCACCTGCTGCGTCGCAGGAGCATCAAGTGTAATCTGTTGCGAAAGCGCGCCATTCGTCGTGAGAGCCGGTGCTTGCGACTGTGCCTGACTCGGTATCTCTGTCGGTTCGGTAACTCCTGCAGTAAACTGTCCCGCGCCCGTATACAAAAGTGCTGCCGCGACTAGGATAACGAGACCGATCGCACCGACGATGATGTTGTTCATGCACCCATCATACCCCCACTCGCCCCGCGAGCAAGCAGCCTGCCCTCATAAGCTCGCAATCGCCGCCGCCAAGCGCTCGCCGTCGTGGCGGGCAATATCGGCCTCGGACGCGAAATCTCCGGTGATGATACGAGCAGCATACCGAGAGAGAGACTCATCGTACATAATCGGGTACTGCTTCTGCGCCGCATAGCGTTCGAGTGTCTCTGGCGGGAAGGGAGCTGTGTGGCAGATGGCCACGTCGAATTTTTCGAGCGTGCCGAAACGCGCAAGTTCGCGCACAAAATCGGTTGCAGAGAAACCATGTGTCTCGCCCCACTTCGTCATCAGGTTCACGACAGCGACCTTCTGGGCCTTGCTGGCGGCGAGTGCTTCGGGCATACCTTCGACGATGAGATTCGGCGCTATCGAAGAATACAGGTCGCCCGGCCCAAAGACGATCACATCGGCTTCGCGTATCGCCCGATCCGTATCGGGGCAGATCTTCGCCGGAGGATCGAGCCACAGATCGGTGATGCGGAGCGAGCCGTCGTGCTTGGGAATATCGATATTCGTCTCGCCGACAATCTCTTCTCCATTCTCAAGACGGACGTGAATGTGCGATTTGTCGAGCGTCACGGGGAGCACTGTGCCAGTGATATCGAGCAGGACCGACGCTTTCTGAATAGCCTCCATATCACTCCCATAGAGATCGCTCAAAGCCGCAAGGAAAAGATTCCCGAAGCTATGGCCATTTACCGACCCGCCCTCCTTGAAGCGGTAGTTGAAAAGATTGCGCAGGATGCCCGCACGCTCATCGCTCGCAAGCGCCGCAAGCGCACGGCGCACATCACCCGGCGGCAAGATGCCAAATTCGTCGCGCAAAACCCCCGACGAGCCGCCCGAATCAAACATGTTTACCGCCGCGGTGATCTCGACAGGAAACTGCTTCAGGCCCCGCAAGAGCGAGTAGCCGCTCGAACCGCCGCCGATGCGGACGACCCTTTTCATATGCGAAAGATGCTAGCACGAAAACGCGCGTGCGCTAAGGAACGATGCCTCGTGGTTCACGCCACCTCAATGACCGTGTCCGCCGCTATGGCCATGTCCACCACCTCCATGACTTCCGCCCCCATGTCCGCCACCTCCTCCTTTTTTCGAAAATGGTTTGCCAAATTCTTTCTTGATGTTCGACCAGAACGTCGCCCACGGATGCTTCGCGTCTCCCGAAGCGATATATCCAGCCGCATGCACTGTCGGGTGCACGACATAATTCCACAGCCACTTGGTGACATTCCACGCACCCAGAAAAGTCGCCGCACCAAGCTGTCCCCACTCGTAGAAATTCCGGGGCAGATGCCACGGCTCTCCATGGGAGTCGTGCCCGTGCGCATGGCCATGACGCTCCCCATGCGCATGACCGCCCGCAGCGTGCGTCGCGCCATGATGCGCGTCGGGAGTCGCGCGGTGGGAAGGATCGGCGGCGGGACGCGACTCATGACCCGGCACAGGCTCTGTGTGCGCATCTGCAGGCCGCGGCTCGGACGGAGTGACAGGCGGCACTTCGGTCCTCGCGCGCCGCATCCTTTCTGTGTCAGCGTTGAGACGTGCGATTTCTGCCTGCATATCAGCCATCACTCTCGCTCGCCGCCCGGCGGGAATCTTTTGAAAATCCGATAGCGGCCTTGGCTCGGCTGGCGCGGAAGAAACATTGCTCGCGGGAGGAACCACCTCGGCTGGTGTCGGAGTAGGCACAGCAGCGGGAATAGCGGGAATAACTGCTGCGGCTGCAGCGATAGGCGGAACAACTTCACCACTTCCCTCCCCGATCGGGACAACTGCATCAGCGGCGGCTGCAGGTGGAGTAGTTATTGTGCCATCTCCTTGGGCCAGTGCACTCACGAGGCCGTTTCTCATTTCTTCCCAACGATCCGTGAGCAGGGAGCGCATCGCTGCAAGCGCCTTATCAGAGGAGGGTCTATCAGAACGGGCATCCGGCATATCCATCGCAAGAAATCTTGCCGTTCCTGCTAAGCTCGCGACTAAATCAGCTCGCTGCTTCGCCCTGGCCTCATCAGTGTTTTCACGCTTAAAGGGAGGAAACGAGACGAACCCCGCATCGGGAGTCTCTTGAATTAATTCTATTTGTCGCTGGATCTGCATGCGCATCAATTTCGAAAACTCTGCTACTTGCGGGGTGGCCACAGGGCGCACACCATTGCCTTCATTGAAACTAAGGGCCTCCGCCGTTGCGGCGACGGTGGCATCACTAAAGGGTGCTATGATGCGGGGGATCATCCCGATTTCGACCTTCTCTCCATCAATTTCCAGGTAGCTTGCAGTCGCAAGTGTCCCCTTCTTTATCTCGTCAACTACTTTCGAGAACTTCCTGGCAAGCTCTTCGGGAGTATCAGCATAGGTGAAGTCGAGCGCTAGGAACTGCACGGGCTTGCCCTCTACCCGAAGCGCCGCCACCATATCAACACCCTGCTTGATATCAGTGAATTCAGAGACAGGATGCAACGTTGTTCCTGCAGGGAACATGAGACCGTAACGCATGGCGACCTCTTCCATGAATGCAGAGAAGCGCCTCCCTTTTTCAAAATACGCTCTTTCCACAGGATCCATTGCCGCCTCTTTTTCCGCGAACAGGCGCTTCTTTTCCTCTGTCTCGCGGAGATTGGCGTCAATTCTTGATGATTCAAAGATGTTGCGCTCTTCACGCACTCGTTCACCATCTTTCATTTCGTACACGACACGTATTGGGCGAGCCGCTTCCGTTCCCATAAAGTCTTCGAGTCGAGGCCTTTTGTCATCATGTTCGGCCGCAAGTCGCGCGATGAATCGTTCGGCCTGCGACGACAGCCGCATGTCATTTACGCGACGCAAAGAATCGGTTATAGGAGAAGTCTTTTGTTGTAACTGTTCTGTCACGACCCAATTATCCCACACTTGCGCCGTCTCGTGCACCTGGTAGACTTGTCCCCACACACCCCATATGTATCCAGAGTGCGGGGAGAGATTCGGCTCGTCGATCCGCCAGCAACCAGCCCTCGGGCACGGTGCTCCTTCCGAACCCGCAAGGGACGATACTTTCCACAGAAGATCTCCCCATACGGGGAGTGTTTTATTTCTTATTCATTATTTTTCGTATGTTCCATCAGCTTACGCGTTACACGACCGAATCCGTCACCGCGGGCCACCCCGACAAAGTATGCGACCAGATGTCAGATGCCATTCTCGACGCCGCTCTCAAGGGCGACCCGATGAGTCGCGTCGCTATCGAGACCTTCGGCAGTCACGGCACGCTCATGATCGGCGGTGAGATCAAGACCAACACCACGCTCGACATGAAGAAGATTGCGCTCAAGGTATACAAAGATATCGGCTACAAAGAGGAGTTGAAAGTGAAAATGGCTGTTGCAAAGCAGTCCAACGACATCGCGATGGGCGTCGACACTGGCGGCGCCGGCGATCAGGGCCACATGTTTGGCTATGCGACCGACGAGACGAAAGAAATGCTCCCTCTCGGCGTTGTCTTGGCCCACGGCCTCGCACGCAATCTCGAAAAGCTCCGCACCAGCAAGAAGCACACCTGGCTGCGCCCCGATGGCAAGACACAGGTCACTATCGTCGACGGCAAAGTGGTGACCGCGCTGTGCTCGACGCAGCACGCCGAGAAAGCAAAACAAGAGGACATCCGTGCCGCACTCATCAAGGATCTCTTCAAGCCCACGCTCGGCAAACACTGGAACGATGATATCGAAATCCTGGTAAACCCCACTGGTCGCTTCGTGCAGGGAGGATTCGAGGCCGATGCGGGCCTCACCGGACGCAAAATCATGGTGGACACTTACGGCGGCCTCATGCCGCACGGCGGCGGTGCATTTTCCGGCAAGGACGCGACAAAAGTCGACCGTTCGGCGGCCTACATGTGCCGCTTTGTCGCAAAGAATCTTGTCGCGAACGGCTACGCCAAAAAGGCGCTCGTGACGGTCGCCTACGCCATCGGCCGCGTCGAGCCGGTGATGGTCGAGGCGTTCGACATGGACGGCGGCACGAAGGGCAAGGATCTCACCGAGGTCGTCAAAAAACATTTCGACTTCCGTCCGGCAGCCATCATCGAACGCCTGCAGCTGCGCAAGCCTGTCTTCCGCGACACCGCTGCCTACGGCCACTTCGGCGTCCCCGGCCGCTCGTGGGAGGAGACCCTCAAGATATAGTCTCGCGATTAGCAAGGACTACCCTTGCTAATCTTATCTTATTCGATTTAGTCACCAAAGAAACAGAAACAGCGCTTGACGGAACAAGCGCTGTTTTTATTTCTCGTTCTTCTTTTGAACAGTGGAACGAGTCTCAATCAGAGCCGATATTCTCCCGGGACCAGTACCTCGCCCCGGCGAGGGCCCTGGGAAAGCGCCGTCAGTTTGAGACGCGGTTCACCATGCCAGGTGATATGAACTTCGTCTACTTGATTGGCGGCGAGCAAACGTAAACACGACGGCAAGGCGCCGTCTTGAATGTCCGAGCATCGGACAGTGAGCACAACCTGCTCTCCGACTTTCTCCACCCATCCTGTTGCCATGAAGGTACTCCTTTCTCGAGCTGCAACGACCTAGACTGTAGCCCGACTTCTCTCACGCCGCAACACTTCACTCCACCGTCACGCTCTTCGCCAGATTGCGCGGTCTGTCCACGTCGAGCCCTTTGGCGGTTGCAAAATAGTACGCAAAGAGCTGGAGCGGCACGACCGAGAGAATAGGCTGGAGCATCGGAATGGTAGCGGGCATATAAAATACGTCGTCGGCGAGCGATTGGATCTTGGTGTCACCTTCGGTCGCGAGCGCGATCACGGGGCCGCTGCGCGCTTTTATCTCTTGGATATTCGAGAGCATCTTCTCGTACACGCTGTCGTGCGGCGCGATGGCAATCGTCGGGAAGGTCTCGTCGATCATGGCGAGTGGTCCATGCTTCATCTCGCCCGCACCACACCCCTCGGCGTGTACATACGAACACTCTTTGAGTTTGAGCGCGCCCTCGAAGGCGATGGGGTAATTGTATGAGCGGCCCATGTAGAGGAAATCGCGCGCGTCCCTGTATTTCGTAGCAAGTGCCTTTATCTCCTCGGCGCGCGCGAGGATGCCTGCAATCTTGTGCGGCAACGCCTGCAATGCTCGCGCGATTTCAATCCCCCGCTCGCGGCTCATGCGGCGTGTCCGGCCGAGGAAGAGCGTGAGAAGCGCGAGCGCGGTAATCTGCGAGACGAGTGCCTTCGTCGAAGCGACCCCGATCTCGGGGCCGGCATGATTGTACACGCCCGCGTCTGTCTCGCGTGCGATCGTGCTCCCTACGGTATTCACGATGCCGAGCGTGAGCGCGCCGCGCCGCTTCCCCTCGCGTATCGCTTCGAGCGTATCTGCTGTCTCGCCTGATTGCGATATCGCGAGTACCGCCGTCCCCACATCAATGACGGGAGAGCGGTAACGGAATTCACTGCCCAGCTCGACCTCCACCGGAATCCCCGCCTCGGCTTCGAGCATGTATTCACCCACGAGTCCGGCATAATAGGCGGTGCCACAGCCGACGATGATGATGCGCTGCACCTGCTCAAGCTGCTGCACGACCGATTCTAGGCCGCCGAGTTTGGCCCTTCCCTCGCTCGCAAGAAGTCTCCCGCGTATCGTATTCTCGATTACCTCCGGCCCCTCTGTGATTTCCTTGAGCATGAAATGCGGGTACCCCTCTTTCTGTGCCTCTCCCGCATCCCAATCCACCATCTGACTCTTGCGATCCACTACTCCCGCATCGATGCGACGTATCTCGTGCGAATCGGGGCGCAGGATAGCCACGTCTCCATCTTCCAAGAAAACGACCTCTTTGGTGTGGCGCACGATGGGCGAGGCATCCGATGCGATGAAGCGCGCATCGTCGCCGAGCCCCACGACGACAGGCGCCCCCATGCGCGCACCAATGATGAGCTCTGGCTCGGCGTCGTACTGGAGCGCGATGCCGTAGGTGCCACGCACGTCGCGGAGCGACGCAAGCGCAGCTTTTTCGAAATCGCCCTCGGTCTTCAGGTGTTCTTCGACGAGGTGCGCGAGCACCTCTGTGTCCGTCTCCGAGGCAAACGTATGGCCTTTCTGCATGAGCGCGTCTTTCAGCTCGCGAAAGTTCTCGATGATGCCGTTGTGTACGACATGGATCTTGCCGCCGCAATCGCGGTGCGGATGCGCATTCTCCTCACTCGGCACTCCATGCGTCGCCCAGCGCAGATGCGCGATGCCGCTCTCGCCGCGCATATCATGTGGCACATTCTTGCGTAAAGCTGCCACTGCGCCCTTGGCGCGCGCACGACCGGCGCCAGGAATGAAGATACCGGCGGAATCATACCCGCGGTATTCGAGTGTCGAGAGGCCTTCGAGTAAGACCTCGGTGGCATCTCCCTTCCTCCCCGTATAGCCAAATATTCCGCACATGTTTTCACTGTATCACATCGGCCACGAAGCGAGGACATCATGCAAAGGGGCCCGCTCGCAGGCCAAGGTGGCATGCGCCCCAACCACCCAGAGCGCCTCGCATCTTGGCGAGGGGGTTCGCAGCGCGACGGTTTTTAACTAACGAAGCGAGACTCTTGTGTCGAGAGGCCTGCTCGCAGCGCCTGGCGCGAGAGGAGCGTGCTCCCAGCAGGGCGCAACGCGTGCCTCCTCGACATAAGAGCCGAGCGAAGCTCTATAGCTGCGACTCGATCGCCTCGACGAACGCTGGGAGCTGCTGCGCCCCATCGATTGCCTTCTTCCCAACGATGAAGCCCGGCGTGCCGTTCACGCCCATCTGCTGACCCTCTTGCGTATCTGCCTGGATGCGAGCGGCATACACATCTTTCTTCTGCGCGACGAGCGCCTTGAGCTTTGCGGCATCAAGCCCGAGCCTCTTGTTCAAGGCATCGATTGAGGCGGCGTTCCCGAAACCGCCGTGCTCCTCGTCTTGCGCCTCGTACATCGCTGTGCGCCACGCGAAATACTTGTCTGGGTACATCTCCCACACCGCTTGATCGTATTCGGCAGCAGTAATGGAATCTTCACCGAGGAAAGCGTAGTTTTTGAAGACGATACGGAGCTTGCCGGTGTCGACATACTTCTTAATGACCTCGGGGATGGCAGGCTCTATCGGTATCTGCGGGATGCCGCCCACTTCGACGGCCTTGCAGAATGGGCACTGAAAATCAGACCAGAACGCCATCGTGAGCGGGGCGTCGGACTTGCCGATGAACGGTGCGCCATCGGTATTCACGTCTGCCACATTCACCTTGCGCTCGGGCGGCTGGCCAGCAGAAGGACCCGCGCTCCGCGAGAGCCCGAGGAAGAGTCCTCCGGCGATAAGCACGCCCGCAATGAGAATCGCCCCCGGAAGATAGAGCGCCGAATAATCTTTCTTTGTTTCTAAAGGCATATGATTGTGCGCAAAGACGATAATGCGAGGATTGTACCATATCGTGCGCGAGCGCAAGCAGTGCTATACTCGGCCCGATGATTGTGTGGGCATTCGTCCTCCCCGTCGGCCTCATCCTCGGCTTGCTCCTTGCCGCGGCGACAGGCGGCATCCTGTATCAGAATCTCGTGGGGGCCGTGAAGCACGGAAATCCCCTCCTGCCCGCCCTTCACCTCTTCTGGATTGCGACGATAGTCGGATTCATCGCCTTCTGGGTCGCGTATTTCTAAACGACACTAGCGGACGGTGGGCAACACATCCCACATCAAGGGGTCTTCGCCTCCATCAATCTTGAATATCGCGACCCCGCGTACCCCAAGCCGCTTGGCGAGATCTACCTTGGCCTTTATGGCCTGCGCATCGCTCCAGGTAAGGTAGCGGAAGGCGGTCTGAAGCGTTGTCGAGGATGAAGGGGTCGGAACGTGTGGTGCAAGTCCGTCTTCGCCCACCGGATCTGCCGCAAACACATCGGTACCGATAAGCATCTGGGTCGAGGTCGGCACATACGCAAGTCCCATTTCGCCAGCCGTATTGCGGGTCGGGGTCATGCCGTAGAGATCGGCTATCTGCCACGCATAG
>CAZQNX010000005.1:0-6315 GCA_964595025.1 uncultured Candidatus Saccharibacteria bacterium
TCGTCTTTACCGCAACCTCTACCGCCGAGACGGTGAACTCCTCGGGCGCTTCCGCTGCCGCTTTCAGCACCGTCACCTTTGGTTCGGGAGCGAGTACTGCGACTTGGACGCTCTCGAGTCCGCTGTACGCGTCGTCGACACTCTCTATCAACCAGGGGACGCTTTCGCAGGGGAGTGCTCCTATCCTCTTGTCGAGCAATCTCGCGATTGGTGTGAGCGGCGCCTTCACGAAGGGGAGCGCTACGACGACGTTTATGGGGAGCGGTTCGAACAGCTGGACGGATAGCACGGCGACCAAGCAGGATCTCGGTACCGTGCTTATCGATGGCGCGGCGAAGACCGTGCTCATGGGTTCGAATGTGAAGGCGACCGACATCACGGTAGGGACAGACGACACCTTGAGCGCAAACGCGAACCGCACGCTCGAGGTACGCGGCGATTTCACCAACAACGGATCATTCGTCGCGCAAAATGGCGCCGTCCGCTTCACCGCGACGGCTTCGGGCAAGATCATCACGCCCGGGGTCTCTCCGTTTTACGATGTCGCGTTCGACGGCGTCGGCGGCAACTGGTCGTTCAATACGTCGTCGCTCTCAATCGGGAACGATTTCACGATTACGAACGGCACCGTCACGCTCCCCGCGGCGACGAGTACGATCGCGGGCTCTTTCCAGAACACGGGCGGCACGTTCATGCACAACAACGGCACGCTCCTCTTCACGTCGGGTGCGAGCGAGACGATCCGTGCGAACGGCTCGGATCTCTACGACATTACGATGAACGGCACCGGCTCGTGGACCTTTTCTGATGCGAACGCGACGACGACGCGGCATCTCACGATCGCGGCGGGCACGCTCACGCTACCTTCGGGCACGCTCGCTGTTGGCGGGTCGTTCCTCAAGAACGCGGGTTCATTCGTCCCCAGCGGTGGTACGTTGCGCTTCACTGCGGCGAGTGCCCAGACAGTGAAGCTTGGCGGCACGAGTGCTGCGCATATCACGTTTGCCGGCTCCGGTTCGTGGACATTCGCAAGCGGCAGCGCGACGACAACTGGCAGCGTTCGATTCGAGAACGGCAGCGTCACGTTGCCGACACCGGCACTTGCCGTGGGCGGTTCGCTCGTCGCGACGGGCGGCACCTTCACCCACTCTTCCGGCCTCGTCCGCTTCACCGCAACGAGCGGCGGCAACCAGATCACACCCGGCTCTTCTCCGTTCTACGACCTCGAGTTCGCGAGCGGCAGCGGCGGCTGGACTATCAATGGCAACGCCACCTCGACCCGCCACACCACCCTCACGAGCGCCTCGTCCTTCACGCTCTCTCCCGACACCTTCCTTTCGGTCGGCGGCACCTTCACCAATCTCGTCGGCGGCTCTGCCACCACCTGGGCTACCTCGACACTCGTCCTCACCTCCGGCTCCACCTTCTCTCTCAACACGAAGAGCGCCGGTGGCGACACCTACGGCACTCTCGCGCTCTCGAACAGCACCAAGGCGAGCATGTGGAACTCCTCGGCAGCCACCACCACCGTCCCTGCCACCTCCTCGCTCTACTCGCAGGATCATGCGGGGGTGGATGGGGCGTTGAATGTGTGGGGGGCGTATGCGAATACAGGCGACGTGCACTGGTCGTATGCTACAGACTTTGATGGGGCAGCACTCTCTGGCCCCGCGCGCCGCCAAGCGAATGTCCGCATCGCGCCGGGCGGAAGCGTGGGAGTATCTTCGGGCGCGTGGCGTATCGTGGGCGAAAGCGGCGCGACGACGACTGTCGATGTGCAGGGGAGTGGCGCATACAGTCTCGCGCTTTCGGGGGGTACGTTTGAGGCTGGGTTTTACCAGGTCCGCAATACGAATAGCAGCGGATTCGTGCTCTCGGGCACGCCGACGGTCACTGCACTCTCCGATGGCGATATCGAAGTTGCTGCCGGAGGCGGGGCGGCGTTCTCGATCGCATCCTCGGTCATCACACAGAATCCCGCGCTCCAGATACAGCGCATGCGCATCGCGACCTCGACGGCGATCAGTGCGGTCAACGTCGCGCTCACCGGCACACCCGCATCGTACTGGTGGTTCAGGAATCACACAGGGAATCTTGCGGGCGAATCATACGACACCGATCCGGGCGGCAATCCAGGACATGTGCGCTGGGATGATTCAGGGTACGACATCAGTATTTCGGGGCGCGTGTACGCGGATCATGGCGTTACCACCATTGGAAGCCCTCTCTGCGACGGCGTGGCACCGGTCGTGAAGCTCGTCATTGATCGCGGCAGTACCTACACCGCAAGCTGTGATGGCTCGGGACTCTTCACGTTCCCCAGTGTGACGTTCTCGGGCGACGTCACGCTCACCGCGTTCCTCGATACCAATGGCGGAAGGCGCGCTGCGACCGTGACGCGTACGCCGACCGCGGCAATAAGTAATCTCGACCTCTATGAGAACGCAGTTGTCGTGCGCCACGAAGACACCTCTCCGCTATCGATCGCGCAGCTCGCGTGGTACGACGCGACGCGCGACAGCGACATCCCGTATACGGCGGCGACGAGCACGACAGACACGCTCACGGTACACCCAGCAACCGAGCTGTTCGTGTGGGGCGGAAAGACATTCGCTCCCGCGGGGAATGTCACACTTGCTTCGGGCGGTGTGGGAGGGGCGTACGATGGGCGACTTTACATTGCAGCATCGGGAGCATTCGTCGCTGCGGGCACGCAGGCGCACGCGTTCGGTGGCGGGTGGTATGTGGGTACGAGCAGCACCTTCACGACAGCAAGCACGACGATCACGCTCGCTGCGACGACGACCGGCAAGTCGCTCTACGCGGCGGTGCCGCTCTCGTTCCATGATCTCGTGCTGAACGGCGCGGGTGGCGGATGGTCGCTCGAGAGCATGACCGCCGCGACGACGACTGTCTGGCATGCTCTTGCCGCGAGCGCGGGCACGCTCTCGGGCACGGGCGGCATCGTCGTAAAGGATGGCGGCATCACCGGGAATGGGGCAGTCTCGATGACGGGCGGCGCAGTCGTTCTCGAAGGCACCGGCAGTCTCGCTAATACAGTGCCGTGGCAATTCTACGACCTTACGCTTGGCGCAGGGGCAAGCGGTACCCTCACGAAGACTGGCACAGCGACGACGACCATCGCGCGTCTCCTCTCTCTCGCCTCTGGATACACGCTCAACGCGGGGAGCGGTCCGTGGGTGCTTACGGGAGCGGGAACGCCGTTTGTCGTATCAGGTACTTTCGCCGTGCAGACCGCGCCGTTCTGGTACACCGCGTCTGCGGCGACAAACGTGCGTGATACCACTTATGCTGCGCTCTTCCTTGCTCCTGCGGCGGCCGGTACGCCGACGTATACGATACAGGGGGGAACGTTTGCCACGGGGAATCTCGTCGTAGGCGGTGCGAATCCGGTCGTCGTCACAGCGAATACGAACGACCCTGCTGTTGCCATCGGCGGCATGCTCCGCGTGAACAGCGGTTCGACGTTCGTCGCGTCCAACGTCGGCGCGTTCGAAGTGGGAGGTTCGTGGGATATGCTCGGCACCTTCACCCACTCTTCCGGCCTCGTCCGCTTCACCGCAACGAGCGGCGGCAACCAGATCACACCCGGCTCTTCTCCGTTCTACGACCTCGAGTTCGCGAGCGGCAGCGGCGGCTGGACTATCAATGGCAACGCCACCTCGACCCGCCACACCACCCTCACGAGCGCCTCGTCCTTCACGCTCTCTCCCGACACCTTCCTTTCGGTCGGCGGCACCTTCACCAATCTCGTCGGCGGCTCTGCCACCACCTGGGCTACCTCGACACTCGTCCTCACCTCCGGCTCCACCTTCTCTCTCAACACGAAGAGCGCCGGTGGCGACACCTACGGCACTCTCGCGCTCTCGAACAGCACCAAGGCGAGCATGTGGAACTCCTCGGCAGCCACCACCACCGTCCCTGCCACCTCCTCGCTCTACTCGCAGGATCATGCGGGGGTGGATGGCGCACTCAATATATGGGGAGCCTACACCCGCTCGTCCGGCTCCGATTACTGGAGCTACGCGACCGATTTCGACGGCACCGATATTTCTGGTACGCCACGCGCGGTCGACGTGCGCATCGCATCGAGCTCGTCCGTATCATTTGCGGGAGGACTTCTCGACATCATCGGCGCTTCGGGCGCGACGACGACAATCAGGAATCAGGGGAATGGATTCTTCGGCATGTCATTCAGCGGCGGTACGCTGAATGCGAGCTTCTACTCGCTCCGCGATATCGATGCGAGCGGCCTCGCGCTCTCGGGTACGCCGACGATTACCTCTCTTTCCGACGGCGACCTCGAGCTCTCGTATCCGGGTGGTTCGCTCATGACGGTGGCGGGGAGCGTCATCACCGCGAATCCGCTCAAGATCGTGCAGCGTGTGCGCTTCGCGACAACGACACCGATCACCGGCGCAAACGTGACCGCAACAGGCTCGACGGCCAGCTCCTGGAAGTTCAATCTCCACTACGGCAATCTCGATGGCGAATATTTCGACACGGATCCGACCGGGGATCCGGGCTATCTGCGCTGGGACGATAGTGCATCGGCGATCACCGTGGCCGGCCATGTGTATTCGGGCGAGGGGAGCGGCGTGAGCGGTGTCTGCGACGGATCGACCCAAAACGTCCGCCTGAAGGTGCAAGGCGCAGGTACCTATACCTCGTCGTGTGATGGCTCGGGCGCGTATGCGATACTCGGCGTGACCTTCAATCCGGGCGATACGCTCTCGCTCTTCCTTGATGGTGCGAGCGCAAAGGCGGCGACCGTCTCTATCGATCCGGTGTCGAACATCGGCGACATGGATCTCTATGAGAACCGCATCATCGTGCGCCACGAGGACACCTCGCCGCTCTCGATCGCCGATATGATTCAGTACGATGCGGATCAGGATGCGGATATCCCATTTGACGCGACCGACGCGGCGACCGACACGCTCGTCCTCCCTCCCGACACGAAGCTCATCGTCTGGGGCGGCAAGACATTCGCGCCTGCGGGTAATGTGACACTCGAATCGGGCGGCTCTGGCGCGAGCTACGATGGCTCGCTTGAGCTCAAGGACAATGCGGTATTCTCTGCGGCCGGTACCCAATCGCACGCAATCGGCGGCAGTCTCGTCGTCGGTAGCGGAGCCTCGATCGTGCCGGCGAGCGCGACGTTTACCTTTGCGGCGACAACGACCGGGAAGACGGTCTCGTTCGGCCCGAGCGGCGTCTACAACGCCGTCTTTAATGGTACGGGCGGCAACTGGTCGTTCACGACCCCGAGTGCGACCACGACGAACGATCTCACCATCACGGCAGGCACGCTCACCATGCCGACCGCCACGACGACAATCGGCGGCTCGTTCTCGAACGCAGGCACCTTCATGCACAACAACGGTGTCGTCGCGTTCACCTCGTCGACGACCGAGACGGTGCAGCCAGGCAGTTCGGCATTCTACGACCTCTTCTTCGACGGCGTGGGCGGCGCGTGGTCGTTCTCGGGCGCTGTCGCGACCTCGTCGCGCAACGTCATCGTGAAGACCGGCACCGTCACGCTCCCGACGTCGCTCTTCGTCGTTGGTGGTTCCTTCGTAAACACGGGTACGTTCGTGAGCGGCACGAACACCGTGCGCTTCACCGCGACTGTAGCGGGCAAGGTCGTGCAAGCTAACACGTCGGCTTTCTACAATCTCTCGTTCGATGGCACGGGCGGCGAGTGGGCATTTCTCGACGCGCGGGCGACGACGACGCGCGATTTCACCATCGTGAACGGCTCGACGACGCTACCAAGTACCGAGCTCGCCGTCGGCGGCTCGTTTACGAATGCGGGCGCATTCATCAGCGGCACGAGCATGGTGAAGCTCACGGCGACAACGACAGGGAAGACGATACAGGTGAGTGGGTCGCCTTTCTACGACCTCCGTCTCGACAGTACGGTCGGCGGATGGACGATCGTCGACAATGCGACCTCAACCCATGACACCGTGCTCGCGCGCGCGGCGAGCTTCACGCTCGCGTCTGGGCAACAACTCTCGGTCGGCGGTTCGTTCCAAAATCAGGTCGGCGGTGCAGCGACGACCTGGACCGGCAGCACGCTCTACCTGTATTCGGGAACGAGCTACAGCGCAAACGAGAAGACAGTCTCCGACACCTACGCGACGCTCGCGCTCGGACCGCTCACGCACGTCCGTACCTGGAATTCGTCGGCATCGAGCGTGTCGGTACCGTCGAATGCTTCACTCTACTCGCAGGATCATGCGGGAGTGGATGGGGCACTCAATATATGGGGAGCCTACACCCGCTCGT
>CAZQNX010000005.1:6325-15600 GCA_964595025.1 uncultured Candidatus Saccharibacteria bacterium
GTCCGGCTCCGATTACTGGAGCTACGCGACCGATTTCGATGGGGCGGCGCTCGGCGGCTCGTCGCGCGCGGTATCTGTGTCGATCGCGTCGAGCTCGGTCGTCACATTCCAGTCGTCGGGCGCGCTTGCGGTCGTGGGAGGTGCAGGTGCCACGACGACCATTGCGAATCAAGGTTCGGGTTTCTACTCGTTCGCGATAAGCGGCGGCACGCTCAACGCTAGCCGCTATTCGTTCCGCAATCTCTTCGAGAGCGGTATCGACATCAGCGGCTCACCGACGATCACCTCGCTCTCGAACGGCGACCTCGAGCTCTCGTATCCGGGTGGGTCGCTCATCACTGTCGCCGGAAGCGCCATCGATGCCAATGCGAGCCAGGCATTTACGGGGATGCGCTTCGCGACGTCGACCGGCATCACCGGGTACAACGTCACGCGCACTGGCTCGCCGGTGAGCGCGTGGTCGTTCTCTGCCTATCATGGCAATCTCGGCGGGGAAGCGTTTGATAGCGATGGTGGAGATGCCTGTGGCGCTATCCGCTGGAGCGATTCGGCATGTCTCTTCGTGAGCCAGGAGCACTTCCGCTGGCGTGCCGACGACGGCGGCGTGGGTGTGCCCGATGCCGAGTGGTACGACAGCAACTGGTCGAAGCGCATGCGCATCACGATCGAGAATCCGAACGTGGGAAGCTACACAGACGTGCCGGTGAAGGTCGTTATCGATTACGATAGCGACATGCGCAGCGATTTCGCCGACCTGCGCTTTACCGATGCGTCGGGCACGACGACCATTTCCTACTGGAGCGAGAGCACGATTGCCTCGGCATCGACGACTATGTGGGTGAAGGTCCCGAGCCTTCTCGGTGCGAGCTCGGCCGTCATTTATATGTACTACGGTAACGCGAGCGCATCGAGCGCTGAGAGCGGGTCGAATACATTCACCTTCTTCGAGGATTTCGAGGGCGGTACGCTCTCGGGCTATTCCGGAGACACCTCGCTCTTCAGTGTCGGCACGACGTACGACCACAATCATACCTATGGGCTCGATGCGGGGAGCAACTTCGATCAGAAGACGACGAACGGCATCTACAAGACCGGTTCGCTCTTTGCGCAGGGGAGCACGATACGCTTCTTCCAGTACGTCGACGCGACGCAAGAGGATGAGCCGTGCACGCTCTTTGGTGTGCAAGCTTCGGGTCAGAACTATGCCGTATGTCTTGATCGGTATCCGGGAGATGCGGTGCGCATCGCGGAGAATGTCACCTCGAACGACGGCAGTGGCACCGTGCTCGCTTCGACGAGCGTCACCTACGCGACAGGCTGGTACGAGGTCGTGATCGATTGGCTCACTTCGAATCTCATCGACGTGAAGGTGTACGACAGTGTTGGCAGTC
Source organism: uncultured Candidatus Saccharibacteria bacterium (assembly GCA_964595025.1). Lineage (GTDB taxonomy): Bacteria > Patescibacteriota > Minisyncoccia > Phycocordibacterales > UBA2100 > UBA10103. The sequence continues at coordinate 7,717 of CAZQNX010000005.1, forward strand.
TCTTCGCGAATGCGACGACGTCGGATAGTTCGTACACCTCGGGCGGCATGGGCTTCTCGTTCTGGTTCATGCACGGTGGGTGGGATTTCTACACCGCGCGGCCGTACCTCCCGTCGACGCCAACGTACGCCTTCGGCGGCGAGCAGGTGAGCGGCGGTGCGTCGTGGAGTGCCACAGAAGATGCCGATCTCTCGGGTGTCTCTGTGGGTGCGGTGCAGCGTTTGCGTTTCTCGGTGCAGAATACCGGTTCGACCATCTCGGGCCGGAGCTTCCGTCTTCAGGTAGCACCACTCGGCTCCTCTTTGAGCTGCGAAGCTGTGCCGTTCGGGACGTACTCCGATGTGCCTACCGAGACGGCGGGCTGTGGAACGGCGGTCGCGTGCATGACCACGTCGACGCAGTTTACGGATCAGACTGCCATCGCCGATCTTCTCTCGATGCCGGGCGGCATGGCGTATACGAATGGCCGCGCCTCGGAAGATCCTTCGAACGAGAGCGCGGCGCTTACCGTCCCGGGCGACACCGCAACAGAGCTCGAGTATGCATTCAAATTTACGACACAGGCGTCGGCGAGCGCATACTGCTTGCGCGTTGCCGATGGAGGTGCGAGCCTCGACAACTACCAGAATGTCCCGCAGGCGACACTCCTCCATGCGCCATTCATCACGGCGCTCTCGCTCAATAGCGATGATCCGATAGCGCTCACCGAAGATGCGACGACGAGTGTCGCGGTCTCGGCCACTGTCACCGACTACAACGGCTACGCCGATATGGTATCTGCGACGTCGACTTACTTCCGCGCTGCTGTCGGTGCGATGTGTACGGCAAACGACAACAGCTGCTACCGTGTGGCGACCACCTCGTGCCTTTTCTCGAGTTGTTCCGGCAATTCCTGTACGCTCTCCTGTATGGCGCCAGTCCAGTATTTGGCCGATCCGACCGACATCGGCACTTACGCCGCGCAGGATTGGCTCGCACAGCTTGCTGTCCGCGATTCGACCGATCTCGTCGGGATCGCGACATCGACCGGCGTTGAGCTCCTCACACTCTACGCGCTGCGCATCGACACGCCCGACATCGATTTCGGCGATCTCGCCGCGGGCGCAGATACCGGATCCTTCAACGCGCAGACGACGATGATAAACACCGGCAACACGCCCATCGGCATCCAGGTGTCGGGAACGGATCTCTCGGGTACCTCGAGCTCTATCCCGGTGGGGCAGCAGAAATATGCGACCTCGACCTTCGCCTACGGTACCTGTAGCATCTGTCAGTTCCTCACCGGTTCGGCGACGAATGTCGACATCTCACTCGCGAAGCCGACGTCGACCTCGACACCAGTCACCGACGAGCTCTACTGGGGGCTCAATGTCCCGGTGGGTACGCGCGCGACGACGCACCAGGGTACCAATACCTTCATCGCGACAGCGCCATAATCGTTATCAATCATTATTCGTGAGCATCACATCTATGCACTCTCTGTCTCGTCGCTCCCTCTTTATCATCGTAGCCATGGTTATCGCGTGTCTTGCGTATGCGTGGTACGCATCAGACAAGGCGCTGCGCGCCGACGCGCGCCGGTATGCCGATGCGTACAAGACGCTCTCTGATGCCGCGTTCTTGCCTGGTGCGGCCAGTAATCCTGTGCGTGCTGCGGCGAATCGCGCGCTTGCCGAAGTGCTCACGGGCACGCTCTCGCCAGCGGAGCGCATCGAGCGTTCGCGCGACGGCCAAGCGCTCCTCAAGGATATCGAGGCCGAGATTGATGCGGTCCCTGATGCCCAGGCCGCCGCTGATGCTGCGCGAGCGCGATTGACGGGGCGCATCTATTCACTCGGCGGCATTCGCTATCTCGCGAGCCTGCGGGAGATAGGAAGCATCGCCGCGGAACAAGCACGGCTTGTCGAAGATATCCGCGGGCTTTCGTATGGCGCGAATTATCATACCGACAAGATATTCGCGCGCGTCCTTGCCGACGATGGTGTCCTTGCGGATTCGTTCGTCGCGTCCCTCAACGACGAAATACCGCAAGTAGAGGAGCAGTTCAACCGCCGTTCGAATCTGTATGCCGAATTACAGCAGGTCGATTACCGGATGGAGACGCTTCTCGTCAGCCTAGGCGTACCGCGGTGATCGGCGTCGGGATAACTCGCGGCGCACTTCTCCTCGCGAGTGCTACTATTGATAGGTGATGAAACGCGTTCACGGCAGTACGCGGGCGTTCTTTATTGCAGCATTCGCAGCTGTGATTTTTGCGTTACCTGTGCAGGCTGCCGAGATATCCGACGTGACTATCGGTGACGTGACCGATGCAACGGCGAGCATCAGCTGGAAGACGGATGTCGAGACCGACGCGACCGTCAACTACGGCCTTGATTCGTCTGTTGGCACGGTGCGTTATCCGCTTTTCGACAAGAAAGAGCATCTGCTCACTATCCAGAATCTCGACCCGGCGACCACCTACCACTTCCGCGTGATATCGACCGATAAATCCGGCAACAAGAGCGCGACCGCCGGGTTTGTCTTCACGACGCTCGCGAATCAGAAGGCATCGGCCGACAAGGTTATCAAGGATCTCGAGAAAGTCACCGATCCCAAAGAGCTGACGCGTGTCGTCCAGAAGGTGCAGGAGCAAGCGGCCGACGTGATCCGTCCGCCGTCGATTATCGGAAGCCCGAAGGTGACGACCGAATCCGATTCGGCGACGATCAGCTGGACGTCCGACAGGCCATCGAGCTCGATGGTCGCCTTTGCGACAGAAGGCGAGTACCAGGAGGGCGCATCAGACCCATATGCGAGTGTGCAGGGAAGCCCGAACGAAGAAGAGACGAAACACCGCGTGACACTCGTCGGCCTGGAGCCCGCCACGGTGTACCACTTCCAGGTCTCATCGGCAGACACGGTCGGGCTTACCGGCAAGAGCGAGGACGACACGTTTCGCACCAAGTCGGTTTTGCCCGATGTAGAGAACGTGCGCGTTTCGCGTGTGCAAGAGGATTCAGCGGTCGTCAGCTGGAACACGGGGACTGTTTTGGCCAAGGGCCGCGTCGAATACAAGAACATGCGCACCAATGTCGCGCGCACGATAGGCGATCCGGTACTCACCTCATCGCACACCGTGCAGATCACCGGGCTCGAATTCGGGACGCGCTACACGGCGCAGGTATTTGCCACGAACGCCGTGGGCGAAGAGGCATCGAGCAAGCCGTTTACCTTCGTCACGGTGCGCGATGTCGTCTCGCCCGAGATATCCAAGGTGAGCAATGAATCGACCCTTTTTCCGGGCGAGGACACGAAAGTGCAGACCATCATCTCGTACGAGACCGATGAGCCGTCGCTCTGCCAGGTGTCGTACACGCAAGGGCTCGTCATACAGGAGGGTCCGAATAGCGGGACGGCCTCGCTCCCGAAGGAGGCGAATCCGCTTACCAAGCACACGCAGGTCATCGTCGGTTTCGCCCCGGCGACGGTGTATAAATTTTGGACGGAGTGCGAAGACGAGACGGGCAACAGCTCGCGCTCCGAAGATTTCGTGCTCATCACGCCCTTCAAGGAGAAGAACATCATCGATATCATCCTCGAAAACTTCCAGGGCACCTTCGGGTGGGTGAATAAGATAGGGAAGTAGAAATTTGCAAATAGTTGAGAAAGTGGTATAATGTAACTGGCTTTGGTATTCCGCCAGGCTCTTTGAGAAGGAGATGACGCCATGGATAAGCCCATGACCGCATCAGAAAAAAGTATCACCGACGGCCAGATTGAAAATTTGGTCGATAAGTTTCGTGCGGCGCTGCGCAAGCATCGTACGGAAATTCCGTCCGAAGTGGCGCAGCAAGTGCTCGGCATCGAGAGTATCGGCAGGGATATGTACAGCATCGTGCGTACGCGTGTCGAAGCGCTCAGCACGATGGTTGTGCGTACCGCATCTGTCGACCGTTCACGCACGCCGCAGCAAGTTCTCGCTGCGACCAACCGGAAGCAGTATGTCACCGACAGCGCGGTTGCCTCCATGCCGCGTGGCACGAGTGAGACAGCCGAGACGGTGTTCTTCAAGCTCAATCTGAAGAGCGGGTGGATTAGTGATGAAGACCTCGATAAAGAGTATTCCTCACGTGGACTCGAGCCAGAGTATCCGGACTCTCTCGCGGCCATCAACGAAGCCGACCCGTCATTCGCGGATGATCGCCCGAATTGCACCCACTGGAAAGATGCGGGCGGTAAGTGGTGCTATGCTGCCTTCGATCGCTGGGATGATGAGCGGGACGTCGGTGTCTACCGCGACGGCCATGGTTGGAACGACGGTTGGTGGTTTGCTGGTCGCCGCAAGAGCACTTAGTACTGAGGAAATTGATACTTGCTCTCAGTACCTTTAAACTTTGCCCCGTCCGCGTACTCGCGGACGGGGTTTTCGTATACAATGAGCATGGCAGTAGGCGAATATGTGCGCGATTACGGTTGCGTGCTGCCGAATCCAGTACCCATACATCCGGAATATCTGCGGTTACGGCTTCAGATAGTGTGGTGTATGCGGGCACTTCAAAAATAAAGATACTTGGTGCGAGATGCTAGAGTATTACAAATACCGAATACGATTCAACCTGGAGATCGGCGTAGCCTTCGATGGGTGGTGGTACGGGAGGTATCTCGCACATAGGGCCGGCTGCCTTCAATCGCTGGAATGATGAGCGGAACGTCAATGTCAACCGCAACGACAATGATTGGAACGACAATTGGTGGTTTGCTGGTCGCCGCAACTCTCTTTACTTCTCGCCCCGCATTTTTGCGGGGTCGAGTTTTATCAATTGTCCCCGCCAGCCACCAAGCATCTTGCCCACCTCGTCGAGCTTCTCTGAGAGTATTATGTATCTCTTCGTTTCAAGCGATTTGGTCTCCCAGAGAATCTGGAGCAATAGCTTGCTTGTATCAAGTTTACGGATAGCGAGCCGTACCCACGGCTCTTTTTCATGACGTGCGATGAATGTTGCCTGGGAAATTGCTTCGATGGATTCAATAAAGAGCGCATCAATGCGGTTGCCGATTGAGTAACGTTGTGTCTTGTCGATGGTGGTGTGATATCCATGCCATTGCAAGTACGCATTTTTCAATTTTTCCAATACAGGCAACAGTCTCGGTTGCACAAATTCTCGGGGGGGGGGGGTAGCGTTCCCTGATGAGTCTGAAGCAGTGTCCATACACATACGACGATATCATATCAGTGGAGAATCTCTTGCTCGCGTGGGCTGAGTTTGTGCGCGGCAAGCGCAACAAGCTCGATGTACAGACATTCCAATTACATCTCATGGACAACATCCTCTTGCTCCACCGCGATTTGCGCGAGGGAGTGTATCGCCATGGTGCGTATAAGGCCTTCACAATCAACGACCCCAAACCGCGCGACATCCACAAGGCATCAGTGCGCGACCGCCTGATACATCATGCTGTCTACCGCATCCTGTATCCATTCTTCGACCGCACATTCATAGCCGACTCCTATTCATGCCGCACCGGGAAGGGAACACACCGTGCCATGAATCGCTTCCGCACATACGTATACCGAGTATCCAAGAATCACACACGCACTTGCTGGATATTGAAGTGCGACATTAGGAAATTCTTCGCATCCATTGACCACGCTATTCTCAAAGAGATTCTCACACAGCGTATTCCTGACACCCCTGTTCTTCGTCTCTTCGATACCGTCATTGATAGTTTTCCGCAGGTTAAACCTGCCGAGTCGGTTGGCCTCCCGCTCGGCAATCTCACCTCGCAGCTTCTGGTGAATATCTACATGAACGAATTCGACCAGTATATGAAGCACACACTCAAAACAACACACTACATCCGCTATGCCGACGACTTTGTGATTTTTTCACACGACAGAAACCATCTTGTGTCGCTTGTTCCACGCATCGGAACTTTTCTCTCTACGCATCTCAAGCTTTCACTGCATCCACGCAAAGTGTCCATTGCCACTGTCGCAGCCGGAGTCGATTTCTTGGGCTGGGTGCACTTTCCCGATCATCGGGTATTGCGGACGAGTACGAAGAGGAGGATGCTGAGGCGGTGTGTGGGGAAAAATGAGGGGGAACCCACTGTGTGCTCGTATCTTGGGTTATTGGGGCACGGAAATACAGAAAAGATTCGCGAGCAGGTTATTTCCAAATTGACCTAACATAAGTTTCATTAAATATGTGCGCAAGAATCGGGTACAATGTACGTACCAGTAGGGTATGGCAAAAACTTCCGTACAAGCAGACGACCTCGTGATTACCTACAACAAAGGTAAGTCTAATGAATTTAATGCGCTCTCGCACATCAATGCCGAAATCTATCCGCGTGAGTACATCATCCTCTTCGGGCCATCGGGTTGCGGGAAATCGACGCTCCTCTACACCATCCTCGGCGGCAACGTCCCCGATTCGGGACACATGTATGTGAATGGCGAAGATATCTACGCGTACTCTCCGGCCGAGCTCAATCGTTATCAGCAGTCGACGATCGGCATCGTGTACCAGCAGTTCAATCTCATTATGTCGATCTCGGTCCTCGACAACGTCGCGCTGCCGCAGCTTTTCCTCAACAAGGCGCCGAGCGAGCGCAACGAGCGCGCGCGCGTGCTCTTGCGCCGCTTCGGCATCCCCGATCGTCTCGAAGACAAGCTCCCGATGATGATGTCGGGTGGTCAGCAGCAGCGCGTCGCTGTCGCGCGCGCACTCGTGAACGACCCGGAGATACTCCTTGCCGACGAGCCAGTGGGTAACCTCGACTCGATATCAGCGGAGCACGTCATGGAATCGTTTCGCGAGATCAACGAGGGGGACCGCAAGACAGTGATCCTCGTCACGCACGATGCGAAATACCTGCCGTACGCGCATCGCGTCTTTTACATGCGCGACGGGCTTTTGCGCCGCATCGCGATAAATCCCGAGAAGCCGCAGATCAAACGCGTGAAGCCGGGCGAGACGATCGTGACCGAAATAGAGCAGCTGACGCGCATGTATCCGTATTCGGAGCCAGTCGAGCTCAAGGTGAAATCGATCGTGAACTTCGCGACGCAGACAATCGGGTTCCGACAGATAGAGCACTTGGAGAAGGGGATATTGCAGGTCTTGAAGGGCTCGATGGACGAAGCGATGTTCATGCAGTTCCTCCAGAAGCCGCGCACCGCGGGAGGTGTCGGCATGCACGAAGATGAGGCGCGCGACATGGTGGCGCGGGTCTTCCGGCTGATGCAGCTCTCGGCCGACGTGCAGCGCTTCCGTGCCGAGATGCACCGCGACGGGATGTTCTTGCATCAACAGAAGTACATCGATCGCATTCTCTCGTATCTTATCGAGGAGGTCGGCTTTACGCCGAGTGCCGAACAGGGTCGCGTGCTCAAGCTCGCGCTTGCCGATCGCATCGGCGGCATCGTCACGCGCGATGAATTCGCCGACAGGCTTACCATGCCGCTCTCGCTCGGCGGCGTCGCGTTCTCCGAAGAGCAGGCCTACCTCATAGCGCGCTTCCTCGAGAAGCTCATAGCACAGGGCGGATTCCTCATCCAGCGCAACGAGCTCGAGGGGGCACATTCATAAATCGCCTATGCGTCTACCCGACATCGCGATGCTCTCCACTCGTATGTTCAAGACGAATCCGTCGCGTACCTGGCTCACGATACTGGGTATGGGCGTGGGTACCGGCGCTGTCGTTGCACTCGTCGGCCTCGGTTTCGGCTTGCAGAGCATCATTCTCGAGAAGATCGTGCTCGGCGATTCGCTCCTCTCGCTCAACGTCTCAAATCCGCCGTCGCGTATTGTCGTGCTCGATCCGGCAACCGTCGAAGAGCTCGGTCGTAATCCGCAGGTGAAGGATGTCTCGCCGATGGTCACATTCCCTGCGCTC
>CAZQNX010000006.1:0-14024 GCA_964595025.1 uncultured Candidatus Saccharibacteria bacterium
CCCGCGCCGCATCGTAGGCACCTTGCGCCTGCGTCACGGCGGCGCGCTGGGCTGCGTTCTCGAATTGCCCGATCACCTGCCCCGCGGCTACGCGATCGCCAATAGAGCGTGAGAGCGAAATGATCTCGCCCGCTGTCTGTGCGAGGATGGTCGCTTCGCTCTTCGATTTCACCGTGCCGACGACCGTCAGTGGCTTCGCTTGCGAGGCAAGATCGCCGATACGCGCGGTGCGTACATACGGGAACGTCTCGCCTGCCTCGCTTGCGGCTGGCGCGGCAAAGAAATAGCGCACCCCGAAGAGAATGACGAGGAGAAGCACCGCTGCACCGACCGCGTGCTGCCAGGTGGGTAAATGACGGATGCGGGCCGGGAGATATTCACGATAGCGAGTGTAATTCATGGCGCATACTATAGCACATTTTGCCCCCTTCCGGGAGGGGTACGCACAGGCGCATGTCTGTACAGTCTGTCGCATTCCCTGCTACCCTACCCCCATGGCCTCCACATCGCGCATGCGCATAGGCATCTTCACGGGAGGGCCATCGGCCGAGCGTGAGATATCGCTCAAATCGGCTGCGCATGTGCTGCGCTCGCTCGATGCCACGCGCTACGATGCGCGGATCATCGAGATCGACACGCATGGCGAATGGGCAGACACAGCGCCGATGGATCTCGCTCTCATCGCAATGCACGGTACCTTTGCCGAAGACGGCACACTGCAAACGAAGCTCAAGGAGCTCGGCATCCCCTACACCGGCTCAAACCCGATTGCGAGCGCACTCGGGATGGATAAAGCTCGCGCACACGAACGCATTGCCGCGCGCGGGCTCTCGAATCCGCGCTCGATAGTCTGCACGCGAGACACTCCGCGCATCCGCGCGCAGATCGAGCAGTCGTTCGGCTTCCCCTGCTTCATAAAGCCCAACGCATCCGGCTCAAGCGTCGGCATGTCGCTTGTCGACGAACCATCCGCGCTCGATGCGGCGCTTGCCACAGCGTTCGCCGAGTGCGAGACCGTCCTCGTGCAAGAGCGCGTTCGCGGACGCGAGTTCTCGTGCGGCACATTGGGCAATAGCGGACAGACAGACATCCTCTCGCTCCCAGTCGTCGAGATCATCACCACTGCCCGCTTCTTCGATTATGATGCCAAGTACGACGCGAGCAAGACGCGCGAGGTGTGTCCCGCCGAGATAGATGCCGCGCTCGCAGCCCGCATACAAGACGCCGCGCGCATCGCGCACGAAGCGCTCGGGTGTGACGGTCTCACACGCTCCGATTTTATCGCGAGCGAAGACGGTACGATCTACTTCCTCGAGATAAACACGATTCCCGGCATGACCGAGGCGAGCATCTGCCCCAAAGAAGCCGCGGCACTCGGATGGAGCTTCGCAGATCTGCTCGACAAGCAGATAGCGCTCGCACTGCAGCGGCATGCCGCGACGCATCGAACCGCTTAACGAAACCCCTCTTCTTTGGCATACTGTGGCGCACGGAGGGTTCGCATAGTGGTCTAGTGCACAGACCTGGAAAGTCTGCGTGTCGCAAGGCACCGAGAGTTCGAATCTCTCACCCTCCGCAAAATAAGGAGAGTCCGCAACTTATTTTGCGGAGGCGGTGCATGCGCACTGGTTCGCGAAGCGAACGTGAGAGATTCGAAAGCCGGAGCGCGACGGCGCGAGGCGGGGTCGCGGGTTCTGCTAGTAGGCAGAAACCTGTGACCGAACGATTCACCCTCCGCAGTCAGTACTTGTTATCGGTGTATGCCGACGCCTTGTTTGGAGCACGGATTATGTCAGGTATTTACAAAATTTCTAGACACTGTTCAGAGGTTCGAACTCAACCTTACGACTTAAATCTCTCTCGCGGTATACTCCACCCATGCCCGACGAATATCTCGATCTCGTAAACGACCACGATGAAGTCATCGGCAAGAAGCTTCGCTCCGAAGTATACGCCGAGCACCTCTCCAACTTCCGCGTCGTGAATGCGTTTCTCGTAAATTCAGAAGGTAAGCTCTGGATCCCGCGTCGCAGTGCGCACAAGCGCATCTTTCCATCGTGTCTCGACATGAGTATGGGCGGCCATGTGGAAAGCGGGGAGACGTATGATTTCTCATTCAAGCGCGAACTCATGGAAGAGCTCGGCATCGACGCAGACACGACCCCGTGGAAACTCATCGAGCATCTCACTCCACAAGACGGCGTCTCCGCGTTTATGAACGTTTACGAGATCCACACCGACGAAGCACCGAGATACAACCCCGACGACTTCACCGAATACTTCTGGTTTTCGCCCACGGAGCTGTTGACAAAGATTGAGCAGGGAGAAAAGACGAAGGGTGACTTGCCGGTTCTCGTGAAGAGGTTCCATGTCAGTTCTGTATGAAGCGCTCCATCTTCAAGAGCGACAAATACAAAAAAGTGCGCGGCGGATATTCGCGCCTACTCGATATTTCGTGTGCGAAATGCGGCACGCACCTTTGCTACTATCAAAAAGACGGCCCGGGCATGCTTAAAAGAATGTACCTCGACCGCATATATGGTTCCAAGAAGTATTCCGACCTACAGAATGCACCTCTAAAAACAGTCCCACAGTTGACGTGCCTTGGCTGCAAGCAAGTTGTGGGCGTGCCTTACACGTACGCTAAGGAAGACAGACTCGCATTCAGGCTTTTCGTAGGGGCGATAACCAAGAAGATAACCGACTCAAACAAGGTCGATCTTAAAGCGTAAGTGTGAATCGTTAGTGTGCCGATCCGTCTTCTGTTACGAGAGTGATGATTCCTCTCGTGATCTTTAACTTGGACTTGAAGCACCCCATCAACTCGCGCTTCTCCTCATTCGTACCCTCTTTCAGAACATACTTTGCATAGGTTCGAATATCCACTTCCTCGTGTTTTGCATTCGGGTTTGATAGACCAAGAACGGTCTTTTGGAATCGATTGTGTCGCTTCAGTTCCTCAAGGTAATTATGTAGTAAGTCGTTCAAGTATCCTCACCACCCCCTTCTCCGCATCCACCTCCACCATATCCCCATCCTCCAGCACCTGCGTCGCGATCTTGGTGCCGATGATGCAGGGTTTCTTCATCTCGCGAGCGACGATGGCGACATCGTTCTTGGTGAGAATACCGAACGCTCGAATCAGCTCCATGGCGGCAGTGTAGCAAATATCTCCCTCATTTGCCTCGGCACAGGACCTACGCCACTCTCTTTCGTCCGCGTGAGATACCAAGGAGCACGCCCGCAGCCGCGAGCGACATGAGCATGGCAGAGCCACCCTGGCTCATGAAGGTGAGCGGAATGCCGGTGAGCGGCATCATGCCGAGCATCGCGGCCATATTGATGAAGGCTTCTATCGTGAGATAGCTCGCGATACCCACGGCGAGGTACATGCCGAAGTGGTCGGCGGCTTTTGTCGCGACATGGAATCCGCGCAGACCGAACGCGAGGAAGAGCAGTACGATGCCCGTCGCGCCCACGAATCCGAGCTCTTCGCCCGCGACGGCGAAGATAGAATCTCCCATCGGCTCGGGAAGGTAGGTGAATTTCTGTATCCCCTGTCCGAAGCCGCGCCCGGTGATCTGCCCCGAGCCTATCGCGATGAGCGACTGGCGTATCTGGTAGCTCTCGGCATGTTGGCCTTGCGAGGGATCGAGGAAGGTCGAGATGCGATCGCGGATGTATGGCTTGGTGAAGAAAACTGCCGAGAACGCGATTGCGCCGATGATGCCGAGGAGTGCCACGTCGCGCAGGCGCGCGCCCGCGATCCAGTAGATAGAAAAGAGCGACACAGAGATCACGCCAAGCGTGCCGATATCGGGCTGTGCGACGAGGATGAGCGCAGGAAGCGCGAGGAGTGCGAGGAAGCCCCCCAAGCCCCACTGCGTCGTCGCGGCTCTCTGCTTGATCGCCGCAAAGTACCCCGCACCTATCATGAGTACCGCGAGTTTGAGCACTTCGGATGGCTGGAGCGAGACACCGGCTATGTGGATCCAGCGCCGCGCGCCGCCGTGTTCGAAACCGATACCAGGGATAAAGACGAGGAGCGTGAGAATGAGCGCAATGCCGAACAGATACGGCGCGAGCAAGCGCCAGATCCGATAATCGAGAAACGCCCCGACGAGGAGCGCGACGAGTCCGGCTCCCATGCCGAGGCCGATGTGACTCAAGAAGACGGAGCTCGTGTTGAGCGAGCCGCGTGCCATGAGGCCGAATGCGGCCGACACGAAGAGAAGCCCGCCGCCGATCACCAAGGCTGCGAGGATGAGAGCAAGCACGCTATCGAGGCGAGCACGTTTCTTGTGCATGCCCTCTAGTGTATCGCAGAAAGCGCGATGATGACGCCCACGAAGGTGCTCATCGATGAGACGATCCAGTAGCGCATCGTGACCTTGTAGCCCGGCCAGCCGATCGCCTCGAAATGATGGTGGAGCGGCGCGACGCGCAAGAGCTTGCGACCGAAGACGCGCTTCCAGAAGACCTGCAGGATATTCGAGGCGACTGTCGCGACGAGGACGAAGCCGATGATCGGCAACACCGATACGCCGACGCCGCCGCCGGGCGTATCGGTGAGGAAGGCAATAGCGGCGAGCGCGAGCGTGAGACCCATCGTGCCGGTATCCGACATGTAGAAGCGCGCGGGCGGGATGTTGAACCAGAGGAACGCGAGGAGCGCGCCAGTGATACTCGCACATAATGCGGCGAGATCAGTCTGCTGCTGGGCAAACGCAATGACCGCGTAGCCAGTGAAGATGGGTGCGAAGACGCCGCCGGAGAGCCCGTCGATACCGTCGATGACGCCCGAGGCGTAGAGCGCGAGCGAGATGACGACGAAGAGCGGAACGATGAGCGCGCCGAGCGGGACGATACCGCCCCACGGCAGCATGAGTGCGGTGAATCCGAGTTTGGCGTAGAACCACCACCCGACGTACGTCGCGAGTACGACGACGATCGCGAGGCGTGCTCGCAGGCGTAAGCCCTCGCCGCGCGTCCCTATCGTGAGGATGTCGTCGATGAGGCCGACGAGCGCGCCGATGAGGAGTGTGGCGAGCGGAATCCACGTCTGGCTGCGCGAGAGGAAATCGAGCGCGAAGGTGAACGGCGTGGGCCAGATGACCGCTATCGCGCGGAAGAGGAGGACGGCAAGCAAGACGCTTGCCCAGATGACAATGCCGCCCATGCGTGGTGCGCGCACCTCGGTGTGCCTGTGCAGGTCGTTGAAGACGGCGGCAGTCGAGCCGTCGAGCGCGCGCTTTCCTGCGGATTTCTTCCACGCCTTATGGTGATACAGATAGTGCGTGATGAGCGGCGTGATTGCGATACCTATCGCGAAGGTGGCCGCTGCGGGGATGAGTGCGCTGACAAGCGATGAGGCGAAGATATACATGGCGGATTAGGGTGTCGTCGTCGCCTGCTCAAGAGCGACGATCGACGCGCGCGCCGCGGCGACGAGCGCGCGGATGTCCGAGAAGCGGCCGTCGCGCGTCGAGCCGAGGACGACCACGACGACGCGATGTTCGGGCGTGATGTCGGCGACGATCGCGAGATTGCCGCCCGCGAGATCGGTGAAGCCGGTCTTACCCATCACGAGCCCGGGGATGTCTTCTATCGCTTCGTCGGTATTGCGCGAGACAGCCTCAAGCCCATCGAGCGAGGTAATGCGCACTTCCTTCTCGGCGGTGGCACCGAGGAGCGCGTGCGAGGTCGTGGCGGCATACGCAAAGAGCCTCGCCATGTCTGCGGCGCTGCCATAGGCGCCAGACTGCGAAAGCGATTCGTCGAGCCCGGTCGGATTCAGAAAATAGGTGTGTGGGAGCGCGAGATCGGTGGCGAGCTTGTTCATGAGCCACACGGCAGCGCCACCCGCAGGGGCTTCGGGGTATCGAGCGCGCAGAGACTCATCGGCCACATCGGCGAGTGCTTGTGCGCCATCGTTTGATGACCCAACGAGCGTGAAATCTACGAGATCCCGCATATACCAACGTGAACCCGCGGGAAGCGTGTCCGTCGTACCCGAGCCTTGGATGGTACGCGCGAGTGCGATCACTGCATCCTGCGGGAGGGCTTCGCTCACCGCGAGCGCGAGCGGCACCTTGGTGAGCGATGCGAGCGGCAGCTGCGCAGCGGCATTACGTGCGAAGAGCGTTACGCCAGTCGATGCATCGAAGACAGTGGCGCTCGTGGCCTGGAGCGCCACATCGGCAAATGCTTCGCGTGCGGCCTCTTTCTGTAATGCAATCGCGACGGTAGCGGCCTGTGTCTCGACATCTTTCGTCGAGGCGACGGCTGTTTCGGAAAGATAGGTGTAGACTACGAATCCTGCAGACGCGAAGACGAGCCCAAGAAGTGCGCGGCGCACATAGATGAGCTGCCGCGCCGGTGCGGGAGATGTCGTATCAGTCGGTGTGCTCGGGAGGGGTTCCATGGTTGGATGCGAACGGGCCCTGCGCGTGTTGAGCGCGCTCGAAAGAGGCCAATTCGCTCGCTATTTTAGCATAATCTGGCAGATCCTGCGCGGCCTGCACGCCCAGGTGTGCGAGGAGCTCGGCCGTGGGCCGGTAGAGGTATTCGCGGCCGTCTGCCGGATTTCCTGCACGTTCGACGAGGCCGCGGGCGAGGAGATTCCTGATCGTAGAGGATGTATTCACGCCGCGGATGTAGTCGATGTGCGCGCGTGTCGAGGGGCCGCGGTATAAGAGAATGGCGATGACTTCGAGACCCGCGTCCCCTATCGTGCTCCCGAGCTCGGCTTCTTGTGCGGTGCGCACTGTCTCGAGCGCGGCGGAAGAGACAGCAAGTGCTGCCTCGGTATCAGAGACGACGAGCGCGAGACCGCCTCGTGCGTAGCGTTGCGAGAGCTCGACAAGCGCTCCCGCGAGATCTTCGGGCGTGCAGCCGAGCTGCGAGGCGAGCTTCTTCTTTGCAAGCGGTCCGCCCTCGGCAAAGAGGAGTGCTTCGGCGCGGTCGGCGAGTGATGGTGATGGCATAGTGGTATGTTAACACCTTCAGAAGAGGTGCGGCGAAGAGCACAGAAAAAGCACGAAAAAATACTGCTGTATTTTTTCTCCGTCCGGCGTCGCGCCTCCCGAGGCTTTTTCTGTGCTCTTCGCCGCGAGAGTGTGCCTCATACTCCGTAGCGCGGAGTGCCTGCGTCGGCATCGGATTCGATGGTCATGTCGGCAAAGAGTGCGTTTTGCGTGACTGATACGGAGCCGGAGCGGACGAGCTCGAGGATGGCGAGGAAATGGACAAGCTTCTCGTGTCGGTCGGCGCTCTGTGTGAGCTCTCGCCACGTCGTGCGCACCGCGCCTTGCAGGCGGGTCTTGAGATGCGCGACCACTTCTTCGAGCTTGAGCAAGGGCGCGACGGCAACCTCCGCGAGCTTTTCGGGCGTTGGGAGGAGTGAGGCGAGCTTCTGTATCGCGCTCGTGAGCGTGGCAACGCTCGCCTCTCCGGGGCTGAAGATCGGCTCGCGCGCCGGAGCACGCCGCTCGATGATGAGCGGCGCCCTGCCCCACTCCTTTCGCAAGCGCTTCGCGCTATCCTTCACTATCTTCAGCTGTGCCAGGCGTCGCTCTAGCTCCTCGACGCTCTCTTTCTCTTCTTCGGAGAGAACCAGCGATGGCAGGAGCGAGCGCGACTTGATGAGGAGCAGTGTCGAGGCGACGAGCACGAATTGTGCGGTCTCGCCAAGCGGGAGCTCGGGCAGCTTTTCGAGGTATGCAAGATAGGCGTCGCACACCTCGGCAAGCGAGACCTGCGTAATCGAAAGCTTGCGCGCCTCGATGAGCTCCAGAAGCGCCTCGAGCGGCCCTTGATGGAACTCTGTCTCGAGCGCGAAGCCGGTCATACTTATGCCGCGAGCCGATTGTCGATGCGATTCATGTCGCGCGGGAAGAGCGTCGCCTCGCGGATGTTCTTTAGGTCGAGCATCTTCATCGTCAGGCGCTCGAGGCCAGTCGAACAGCCACCGTGTGGCGGGAAGCCGTACTTGTGTCCTTGTAGATAGAATGAGAACTTTTCTGGATCGAGTTTGCGCTCCTTCATGCGCTCTCTCATGGCGTCGTAGTCGTGCATGCGCTGGCTGCCACTGTTTATCTCGATGCCGCGGAAGAGAAGATCAAACCCTGTCGAGAACGGAGCTTCGCCCGCGGCCTCGTGGGTGTAGAAGGCACGCTTCTTGGTGGGATACCCGGTGATGAAGATGAAGTCGGAACCTTTCTCACGCTTCGCCCACTCGCAGACCTGGCGCTCGTCCTCGGGCGACATGTCGTTCATGTCTTCTATCTCGCGGCCGAACTCTGTGCGGATGATATCTTGCGCTTCGGTAAGAGTGAGCATCGGGAATTGATCGGGCGCGAGCGGCACCTCGACGCCGAAGCGCGCAAAGATGTCGGCATGCTCCTTCCCTGCCCGCGCGACGACATCGCGAATCACTTCTTCGAGCACCCGCGTCACGTCGCGGAAATCCTTGATGAAGCCCATCTCGAAATCCATCTGCGTGAGCTCGGAGAGATGGCGCGGCGTCGCGTGCTTCTCACCGCGGAAGATCTTTGCGATCGTGAAGACGCGCTCGAAGGCGTTTACCATCAGCTCCTTGTAGAACTGGGGTGATGTCGCAAGGAAGGCTGTCTGGTCGTGGTAGTACTGGACCTTGAATGCGGCGGCTCCGCCTTCGGCATCGCCGCCCACGAGTGCCGGGGCCACGAATTCGGTAAAGCTTCGGCGCTTGAGTGCTTCCCGATACTCATCAAGTATCGTCGCCTGCAGCGCAAATATGTCGCGTGTCGCTTGGGTGTGTACGAGGAGCGGCCGATTATCGAGCGCGGTGTCGAGATTGAGCTCGGCATCGAGATCGAATGGGAGCGTGTGCGCCTTGTTGAGTATCGTGAGTTCTTCGATGAGGAGCTCGATATCGCCGTTCTGCTTTCCGGCCGAGACATTCTTCTCGGGGCGTTTGTTTACGGTGCCACGCACGGCGACAGCGCTCTCGAGCGTCACTTCCTTGGCCGCCGCGAGGGCGACGCTCGATGGTAAGACAAGTGCCTGCACAAATCCCGAGCGGTCGCGGAAATCGAAAAACACCATCTTGCCCTGGTCGCGGCGCACCGAGACCCAGCCGTTGATGAGTACTTGTTCCCCAATGTGCTTGCCTAGTTCGCCGATGAGTATTCGTTCTTTTGACATAAATTTGTTTTTATTTTATGCATGTGCAAGTCTGACTTGCACAAGGCTAGATGGTTACGCCGATAGATTCCCTCACCGCTTTTATCTTGGCGGTTGCCCGTGCGCGCGCCCTCTCCCCGCCTTCGTGGAGGACGCGCCGTATATCATCATTACCGATCTGTGCGCGCACGTCGCGCATCGGCGCGATCATTGCGTCGATGTCCTCGATGAGCGCTTCTTTGAGAGCCTTGTACTTGCCGCGGTGCTCCTCGTAGAGTTGCCCAAGGTCTTCGGTGCGGCGGAAGTTTTTGTGGATAGCATAGACATGTTCGGGGCGGTCGCCGGAACTGTCCGTCACGATACTCATCACTGCTTTCGCGATGTCGTCGCGTGAGGCGAAGAGCGGGATGGTGTTGCCGTAACTCTTGCTCATTTTCTTGCCGTCGGTGCCAGGAATGATCGCCACCTCTTCCTGGATTTTTTCTTTTGGCTCCTTGAAGAGCGGCGCGTAGGCGTTGTTGAATTTGGCTGCCGCCTCGCGCGCGTATTCCACATGCTGACGCTGATCGGCCCCCACGGGCACGACATCGGTATCGTAGAGCAGTATGTCGGCCGCCATGAGCATGGGGTAATTGAAGAGGCCGGCATTCGCTTCGAGCCCCTTCGCGACCTTGTCTTTATACGAATGCGCTAGCTCGAGGAATGGCACCGTGACAAGGCACTCGAATATCCATGCAAGCTCGGCATGTTCTGGCACGTCGGATTGTTTGAAGATGATCGCTTCCTGCGGGTCGACGCCGACGGCCAGATAGTCCTTCACAATGTCGATGATGTTTTGGCGCAGCGCTGCCGGGTCTTTGAGCGTGGTGAGGGCATGGTAGTCGGCCACCATGAGCATGCTGTCGTAGTGCTTGATGAGTGCGGCGGTCGGGCGCAAGGCACCGAAATAGTTGCCTATGTGCAAGGTTCCCGAAGGCTGCAGGCCGGTAAGCAGGCGGGGCTTCATGCCAGTACTATATCAGAAAAGCCGCGAATTCACCGAATCCGCGGCCTTGCCTGCCTGTATCGCTACGAGGCGCGATAGCACCACTCGACGGCGGCGATAGCAAGCGTCACCTCCCGGAAGCCTGCACCATCATCTTCCCTGCTCGGCTTCGTGCGCCGGAACGTAATGAGCACCTCTTTTGTCTTGAGGACGACGGTGTCGGCGAGCTCGAATTCTCCCGCGTCAAAGCCGTTCTCGGCCGCAATCGCGCGGAGGACCCTGTGAATGCGCGCCACAGCCGCATTGTTCGATACGACGACGTGCTGGTGCTCGAACGTACTCGGTAGGTCCTCATGATCCGATGCTCCCATCTCTTTGCTCCCAGTGTTGTGGAGGCCTGTCTGGATGATGCACTGGCGAAGAGTTTTGCGCTAGTTTTCTGCAAGCGGCAGCTCGACCACGAAGCGGGATCCCTTCCCTGCCCCTTCGGATTCGGCGTGGATGGTGCCGCCGTGCGCTTCGACGACCTGCTTGGCGATGAAGAGTCCGTAGCCAGTCGAGTTGACGTTCACCTTGGTCGAATCCTTGCCCTTGCCGCCCTCGGTGAAGAGATGCGTCATATCTTCGCTCGTGATGCCGACACCGCTATCCTCGACGGCAAAACGTACCTTGTATCCTGTCCGATGTATCGATACGCGGACGTACCCCTCCTGCGTGTAGTGTATTGCGTTGTCGACAAGGTTTCGTATCACATGCTTCTCGAGCTTTGCCTCGTCGCCCTGAATGACAAGCTCTCCCGAAGGCGGTGCGATGACCTCGACCTGCAATCCGCGCGCCATCGCGACATTTCGCACGGCATCGGTCGTCGCAAGGACAGTGTGGCGGATATCGAACGGTTGCTTGTCGTACGAGACGCTCCCCTTGCGGAGATTGGATGCATCAAGGATATCCATCACCATCGCGATGCCGCCGCGCACGTCGTCGAGGCCTGCTTTCGCGATGCTCGAGAGCTCCGATGGAAGCTGCCCATAGTCTCCTTCGAGCATGCCGGCAAAGACACCCTGTGCCTTATTGAGATTGCCCTTCACCTCGTGCGAGATGAAGTGCAAGAGATTCACCTGTTGCGCATTTATCTGTTCGAGCTCTTGCTCTTGCTTCTCGATCGTCTCACGCAGTTCGATCTCCTTCTTTACGCTCTTCCAGAGGAGCCATCCGGCGACGCTTACCAGACCGAGCGTGAGAACGACAAGAAGCTGATTCGTGAGCCCCTCGACGAAGAAGATCTGCGAGCCGGTAAGTATGGAGAGCGTAATCGTAAGCGCCTGGGTCGCGAAGAGCTTGATGTTGAACGCGCGGAAACGCACGATGAGCATGCCAATCGATACGATAAAGATCGCCATGCCGAAAAGACCGTAAAGCTCTATCTCCGAATCCGGCAGAAGGCCCGCCTTTGTGAGAGACGAGGCGATGTAGTCGAACGTGAAGAACAGCGCAAGAAATGATTCGATCCCTGTCCCGACGAGGATTGCCTTGGTGCGCGTCTCGCTCGGGATGCTGCCGTATGCGCGCACGAGCATCACGAAGATCCATACCATCGCGACGAAGCCGAGAGCGGTGTAGTATGCGGTGAGCGCGTAACCCTCGAATGCGAACGCATCGCACGCGACGATGTCGAACCCGGCGAGATTCCACGACGTAGGCGCGAGGATGAGGAGCGGCGCCAAGAGCGCCAAGAAGAACGTTTTCATCGGGAGCGTGGCATCGCGCCCCGTCAGGAAGACGTGGGCGAAGTAGATGCTGAATAGCGCGATCAGCCCCGAGAAGATGCCAAAGAGCGACCACACGAAGAGCATCACGTCGCTATGAATGTTCGTCCAGACGATCATGTTTGCGGAGGTCCAGAGCGCGAAACAGCCCGCGAGCACGAAGAGGAGCTGATTCAATAGCGTGCGTGGCCCGCTCGCAAGGACGAAAATCCCGACGCCGAGCGCGACGAGTGTCACGGGGATGTGCGCGTAGTAGAAGAGACTCGAGAGTGCCTCGGAAAAGATGTAGTATGCCGGTTCTTGGTAGAGGTGACAGATCATAGGGTATCGGTGCGCACATCGTCCACTGCGTCCCCTGGCTGTGAATCCCTCGTGATCGTCTCGCACTCGCTGCCGTCAGTCTGTGGATCGCATCGCCGTATCGAGCAGTACCGCTCTTCCGGGAGGCACCGATCGGCGATGGCGCAATCGATGACAGACGAACCGCATGCGGCGAGCAGGGCCTCTGCTTCGCGCTCAACCTTGAGGTGGTAGTGCACCTCCGTACAGGCATCGTCGGTGCACTCGGCGAAACAGGAGTCGGTGTACGGATCGCACGACACCCTGTACGACACGACATATTCGTGCGCTACCAAGAAACGATGGAAAGAGATGCCTATCGAGATCAAGATGCTCGATACGAGTACGATGCTGAAGATGTGGTCGCGCAAGTGCATGGCCCGTCGCGATGGACGTATCTTTGCAGTATAGCAGAAGGGCGGGACTCCCCTCTCGCTAGGCGGTGATAAGCAGGTATGTCCCGATGCCCGTGAGCGCTATGGCGAGCGATTTCTGTGCGAGGTGCCGCGCATGTATCTTCTCGACGGCGATGCGCGGGAAGAAGACGGTGAGGAAAATACCTATCGCGAAGACGAAAAGCGGCTGGTACGACTCGGTGATGAGAACGAGCGCGATAGGTACGAGGAGCGCCGCATACGAGAACGCGACATTCCCCACCATAAAGAGCACCTCGTTGATGACATTGAGCCCGAGGATCCCGCGAGAATTTGCTCGGATCGCAGCAAGGAAGTGATGGCGGTACGAGGGTAGAAGCACAAAGATGCACAGTCCGATGATGGCGAGCATGAGGTGCTCCCAGAAGAGCGTCCGCCAGAGTTGTTCTTCGAGAGCGACCGCCTTGAATATAACCGTCTCGACAGCCCAGAAGAACGCAGCGCCGAGCATCGGGACGATCGTATCTTTTCGGAGTCGGAATCGGTTCTCGGCATCTATCTCGAACGAGACGATTGTCGTGCCGAGGATGACGATCGCCATCGCCATGAGCTGCATCGTGCTCAAGACTTCGCCGAGGATGAAGAATCCGAGGACGTATCCGAAGACGGGCACGAGCTGGTAGAAGACAACAGTAACAGAGGCTTCTTCATTCTTGAGCGCGAGGAAGAAGCACCAAAGCACGAGCACGTTCAAGATGCCTACGACGGTGAGCCAGACGATGTTGGCTGCATCGATACCGAAGACGCTCGTGTCCATGAAGAACAGGAACGGAAGCGCAAGGACGGACGCGAGCGACGAGAAGAGGATGAGTGTTCCCGCACCACCCTCTTTAAAATACTTCTCGAGCAGTATCTTATCGATGTGGTTTGTGAGCGCATACATCAGCGGCCCCACGAGCGCGATGAAGAACCAGGACGCTCCTAGCATACAGACGCGCGGATCCTGCGCTCATCGACGACATCGCGTACACGCTTCGGATAGCTGATCCAGAAGGTGTTGCTTTCGAAGGTTGGCGGGACGAGTTCGGCAATGAGGGGCGCGTGGCCGAATTTCTCTTCGACGAAACGCGCTGCCGGGCGCACGACAGTGCGGACGAATTCGGCGTCTTGCTTGTCGGAGAGGACATAGTCTTCGAAGAGGATTCCGTGGACGACGAAGAGCGCAAGATACCGCTTGTAGAGTTCGAGCAGGTTGCCGCGTCCGTTCCTGTCTATCCACGCGGTGTCGTCTTCGACCTGGACTGGTCGTCCTGCGATGTGCGTGAGGAGCGAGCGATGGAACTCGTGAAGCGGCTCACCCCAGAGCGTCTGTATCTCCGAGAGGCGCGCACCTTC
>CAZQNX010000007.1:0-14012 GCA_964595025.1 uncultured Candidatus Saccharibacteria bacterium
GCGATACCTCACCCCGTTTTGGCGAGAGAAGGGGCGGGGTTACCGCTCCACGCCATCTGGATGCCGAACAGGATGGCATCGTAGACCTCCTTGTCGATCTCGTCGTGCGCTCGACGGTGCTCAAGGACGTGATTGAGCCAGCGGATGCCTACCTCGTTGGTAGTTAGCTCCCCGGTGACCGCTCGCCATGCCTCGGCCTTGAGCGAGTGACCGTGGTTTTTGGCACCAACGATTCGCATGACGATGCGATCGAGGGCGTAGTTGGCGGCCTTCTCGCGGCGGCGACGTTCCCGCGCGACTCCCTCCGGGCCAAGCCAGTTGTCCTCTTCGGGAGTCGGCTCTCCTTCCTCGCGCCGGTTGGCGATGATCGTGTAGACGATCGCGCCGAGGACGAAGATGGTCGCCAGAACCTGGAATGCTTCGCCAATGCTGTGTGCTGTCTGCATCAGTGTATCTCCTTGTGTGCAGCCTCGCCCGGCTCATCCGGGCACTAATAACATTGTGCATTCTTTTTGCACCAATGTCAAAGCGTCGCACGTTGTCCTACATCTGCATCGTGCCGTGGGTGGCTGCGGGCATATCTGTGCCATACCCGAGCACCATTGGATCGAGCATGCCGAATATCATCGCGATGTGCGCGACGACAAGGAAGACGGCAACGAACGTCGCGTGCAATCCGAGGCGACCTAGTTCGTCGCGCCCTTTCCCGATGAGTCCCATATCGAGCAGCGCCATGCCGAGGAGCGGGACGGCGCCGGCGAGGTATGCGAAGACTGCGATCACGTCTGCCGGGCCGCGCCATGCGCCCGTCAGCGTGAGGGGGATCACCGCCGTCTTTACGAGGTAGAGGAAGACACCGAGAAAGTAGAGTCCCACGGCGATGCTCGCGTAGCTGTTTACCTTCTTCACCCACGACGAGAGGTTGCGCGTGAAGAGAATATACAGCTCGGTGATGGCGACCGTCTCGGCGAGGATGACGGGTATCGCCATGAAGAGGATAAGGTTCCACGGCTGCGCCGTGGCGAGGAGTTCCATATAGTGTGTCATGGACATAGGAGTGATGATTAGTCGCGCGAGATAAATCGCGTGCGCGCGGCACGCTTATGCGTAGCGCGGGGGAGCGTGCGTGAAAAGCGACAATCGCTGCAAGAGTGTATCCGGCGGCCGTTCGGCGGTTCTGCGCGGCACGGCACGGTGCAGCGTGCGCGGCTGGGGCAATCGCGTGCCCGTCATCCTCTGATGCACGACGAGCAGTACGCCGAAGAGCACGAGAGACACTGCGATGAGCGCTGTCGTAAACGACTGGTACATCGCCGTGTGATACGAAAGAGGCAGTGGCGCGCTCTCTGTCGCGTGATGCGTGTGCGCCGCCGTTTGACTCGACCGCGCGTGGCCGAAGTGCGACACGCACAGTGGCGCAAGCGTGAGATAGACGAGACAGAGGAGCGCGGCAGACGCGTGTCGCATGTCTCTACAATAGCACGCGTGTCTGTACGGTCTCAATCTAATGCGCAAACGCGACCAAGGAGCCGATGACGACGATACCTGCCGCAAATGCCGCAAGGATGCGGTACGCTTGCGTGTGTCCGGCGCGGTGGTGTATCTCGGGGATGAGCTGTGATGCGGCGATATAGACGAAGATTCCCGAAACGATGCCGAGGAGGAGCGGCAGCTGCGATTCGAAGAAGGGGAGCGCGAGGTACGCGATGCCGATACCGAGGAGCGCCGAGAGCGCAGAGAGGAGATTGGCCGCGATGATCTTCGTTCTCGACCACCCTTGATCCAATAGAATAGCGAATTCGCCGATCTCCTGCGGGACTTCGTGCGCGGCGATGGCGAGCGCTGTCGTGAGGCCGAGTGCCGGCTCGGCGACATAGGCGATCGCGATGACGACACCGTCCAAGAAATTATGCGACGTGTCGGCGATGATCGTCATCCACGGTAGCGCCTCGCCGTGTTCGCTGTGTGCGTGGGCATCGGCGCGGTGCATGTGTTTCATCATGAGGCGCTCGAGTGCGAAAAATCCGGCGAAGCCCGCGAGCGCTGCCACGAAGATGGGATGCGGCTCGCCCGCCATCTCTATCGCTTCGGGCAAGAGATCGAGAAAGCTTATCGCGATGAACGCCCCTGCCCCGAAAGCGAAGAGGTAGTTGATGATGCGTTTCGCGAATGTCTCTTGCCAGAGGAGCAGGAGTCCGCCTGCGAGCGAGAAGACGCTGCCGATGAGACCGTAGAGAATGAGTGATGACATACGATATGAAAAAACGGATAATAATCATCGCGCGCAGCGCACGCACTGCCCAAAGAACTCGAGATTGTGCGAAGAGATGTGCGCGAAACCTTTTGCACGTTTCATCAGCTGCTTCTCCAGTGTGTCGAGCGCGCAGTCGTCGATGTCTTCTATCGTCCCGCACCCGGTGCAGACGACATGGTGATGATGCTCGCGCCCTGGCGTGTACTCGAAGTGCGCGCTGCCCGTGTTCAAGTCTACTCGACGCACAATTCCTGCTGCGGCGAGGTCGGTGAGTGTGCGGTAGAGTGTCGCCTGATCTTGTGCATCTTTCAGTTTCGCGCGAAGCTCTTGCACCGAGAGTGGTGTGCCGGAGCGGGCGAGCGTATCGAGCAATCGAACGCGACCTTTCGTAACGCGGAATCCGTGCGTGCGCAGCATATCGGCTGATGCGGGTGCCTCGTGTGCGTTCTGGCGCATAAAGGGGAATGTACACTAATGCGAATTATTTGCAATAAGAAAGCGTGATAAAGAGCAGGCCCCCCTTGCTCGCGTTACTCGTTATGCAAAAGCCGCCCAAAGGGGCGGTTTTGTTTGGTGGACACATCTGGTAAAACATTGAACCAACTAAAAACCTACCTTTCTCGCTTCTGGGAGTGGGTATCTTTGGATGTTCGTGAGCAACACCGCCTCTTTTTCTTTATTTTTGAGGAGAAGTTGCACTACAATTTGGAAAACGGTTATAGAACCACTGAAATACCAAGAGCCGCAACGCTTTTTGAGACATTTGCGGCTCTTGATTCTACTGATGTGGAGGTGCGGGGAATTGAACCCCGGTCCAAAAAGAGACTCACTCGAGATCTACGCGGCGTATTCCATCTTGGAGTTGTCGGGACAGAGAGTAGGAGATGAACAGAATCTCCCTATCCGTAGCACCGTCCCTGGGGCACGCGCGGTGCGACGCGTGCTTGTTCATGAGAGTGATGACGCCTCACGAGCGCTTCTCATGATGAGACGCTCGGAGACGGAGCTTAGGCCGCGAAGGCGTAAGCTGGCTGCAAGTCCTTCATCTGGATAGGTGAGAGGACTGCCCGTGCTACTTTGTTCGCACTTGAGTTTGAGCGGTTTCAGACGTTCGCTCACCGTCGCCGCGCACTGCGAGTGCGCCGATCTTCCTGTCGAAGCCAGTCACCCCCCGTGAGATATCGAAACTAACGCTAGCGTGTCTCGTGATGCGGGATCAGTGTGAGAGCGAAAGAAAATAAGTAGGCTCTTCTACTGTATGTGCATCCGTGATATCTCACGGGGATTGGCTGTGTGGTGTCCGACCGGCCTTCGTGAGATATCGAAAAAGTAACAACTTTATCGTGAAGCGTGTCAGCGTAAGAGTTCAAGAAAAATAGATAGGCTCTTTTTGCTAAGGTTGCTTCCGTGATATCTCACGAAGACCGGCAGGGTTATTCAATTTTCAAAGGACTGTCGCATTCTAGCAAATACTTGAGGGTGGGCAGGACGTCGTTGTCGGAGAGGTCCTGCCAAACCGCCTACTCGCGCCGGAGCTTCACTCCATTGAGGTCCTTGCGGCAGAATAGCCACACGGCCACGATGGTGACGCCCACGCAGGCGAAGGCGGTGAGGGGCGGAATCAGCTCCTCCATTGTCTTTTCCTCCATCTGGTGCCATCAGGGGCACCCTCAAACATTCGCTAGTCTTTCAAGGTTCGCTGCATCCGGCGCTTCTCCTCGCGTTTGCGGATACTATCGCGCTTATCGTGGGCCTTTTTGCCGCGGACGATAGCAAGGGAGAGCTTCAGATGACGCTCTTTATTATATATCGAGAGGGGGATAATTGTCAAGCCCTTCTCCGATTCTGCGCTCGCAATATGGATTATTTCCTTCTTTGAGAGGAGGAGGCGGCGGGGGCGCTCGGCATCGTAGGCCTTGGGCGCGTTGGCTATCTGCCAGGCGGGTATGGTGGCTCCCACCAGGTACGCTTCGCCACCGCGGGCGACGACGCGGGCACCCTTGAGTGATCCTTGTTTCTCGCGCAGTGATTTCACCTCGAATCCCTGCAATGCGATGCCCGCCTCGAACTTCTCGAGAATCTCGTAGTCGAACCCGGCGCGCGTGTTGTCGATGAGCGACATACGCACCACTATACCTTGTGCCGCGCCCCAAGGGGAGTATCGTTGGGAGTAGAAGATCGTTGACAGCCGTTTCCACAAGAGAGGTGTGTCATGGTGGACATCATCGGTGACAGGGAAGTATTGCGTTCGCTTGTCTCGCATGAGCAGCAGACATCGCGTCGCGTGTATGTGCTCGTCGTCCCCTCGGGGGCCAAGGCCGGATATGTGTCGGCCGTTGCGCTCAAGGTGCTCGCCGAGCACGGCATCACGTCGGCGCAGTTTCGTGTCGTTGTCGCGACGTCGGCCGGGTTTCTCAATGCGATGGGGTACTGCGCGCAGCAGTCGGCAGTGACCCCCGACGTGTATCTCCATCTTGCCGACAAGCCGTGGTTTTTTCCCGCGGGCGTGCGTGGCGGGTGGACGACCTTTCACGAGTATCTCCTCGCCATCCTGCGGGGCGAAGTGCTCGCGGGGGTCAAGCTCGATCTCGACACGCTCCGAGCCTGCCCGTCGCGCAAGGTCGCGGCGGTATCGGACTTGAGCGGAGGCATCCACTATCACGAGCTCGGCGCGCGCGAAGACGTGTTTCGTTTCATGCATGCGACGTCGGCTATCGTGCCGTTCACCTTTGGCGAGCGCATCGCCGAGTACACTGCAATAGATGGCGCGTATGCGCATGCGCACTGTCAGTTCGCACGGATCGTGCGCTCGCTCATGCGCGAGGAAGGGCCCGAAACAGAGGTGTGCGTGCTTTTCATCGGCAACAGACCGAGCGTACAGCATCAACATTGGCTCGAAGCGTGGTCGTATGGCATCGGCATGACGGCATCGCTCTGGTGGTCTCCTGCACTCCTCGCGAGTGCTCTTGCCATCGATAGAAAGGTGGAGCGTTCCGAGCGGCTCTTTGCGCGACCAGTACGGCGGCGTGTGCGCCTGTGCGCTATCCTCCCGAGCTACGCCGAGAAGGTGGATCCGTGGGAATGGCGGTCTTCGCACATGGAGCGGCAGGGGAGGAGCATGACCAGCTCACTCTCGGGTGCGCTTCAGGCACTGTGATCAAGAGGTGACGCGCGGACTTTGCCGAGTCCGCGCGTTTTGTTTTGTTGCGCAGATGCGTACAGGAGGGTAGTGTGCTCTGCAGGTTTGGTCTCAACAAGGAGAAAGCCAGTGACTTACCTGACAAAGTTCGAAGACCTGTGGCTCATGAACGCGGCAGGGATGGTGAAGACCGTCGAAGACATGATGCCACTCGCGCGGTCGGCCGTGACGCATATCGTCGTTGGCGGCATGACCGTTGAGGCGCGCCCCGGCAATCCAGAGCCGACCGTCTGGTTCTCGCTCGACGGGAAGTGCGCGCTCAATTCGCGCGGACTGCCGAATCGCGGCCTCGCGTACTACGAAGAGCAGCTCGGCACCATGTTGGAGCTCGCGCGGAAAAGCGGCAAGAAGCTCGTCCTGAACTTCTCATCATCGATCGGTTTCGACGATTGGACCAGTATTGCGCGCGTCGCTGCCCGTTTCCCCGGTGTCATTCTCGAGGTGAATGTCAGCTGCCCCAACAAGTGGCACGATGGCGTGAACGAAGGTGTCGTCGCCGAGAATCCGAGAGCGGTCGCCGCCATTCTCGACGCCGTACATGAGGCGGCGCCCAATAATGAAATCTGGGTGAAGTTGCCGCCGTATAGCTCGCCACGTACGAATCCTGTCCTGAAACAGGTGTGCGAAGTCGTCGGTGGGCGTCCGTTCGTGAGGACAATCGTCTCGTGCAATACGCGCGGCGGACAGAAGCCGCCGATCGTCGATGGCAAGCCGGTCATCAGCATGCCGACCTGCGGATTGAGTGGTGCGCGGCTTAAGCCGTGGTCGCTCCTGCAGAATCGCGTCATCGGCGAGATGCTCCCCTCTGTGCGTCGCATCGGCGTCGGCGGTATTCGCACAGGGCGCGATGTCGAGGATTATCGGCTTGCCGGTGTCTTCGGTGTCGCCATCGGCACCGAGTTCTTCAAGACGATGAATCCGCGCTTCTTCAGTGATGTTCTCGGTGAGGCCGTCGCGTAGGTCCTGGTCGGCTTCTGTTCCAATCTTGTCCGCATCGCGCCTCGCGCGCGATGCGGACCTTCTTTTTATTTGCGCTGTCTCGGGCTATACTCTTTCCTTATGAATCCTCCCAAGAAGAATACGCCGCGCAAGAAGCAGCAGCCCGAGCACAAGGCACCCGAAGGTATGAGCATCTGGATGCAGATCGCGATCGCAACGTTCGTGTTTATCGGCCTCTCGGCCGGGTATTCCGTGGTGCGTGAGTATGTCGTCGCCGAAGACGAGATCGTGCCCGTGTCGCAGGTTGCTACAGATATTAATGCGGGTAAGGTCTACGAGCTGCAGGTGTCGGGCGATTCGATCAAGGCGTTCTACCTGCCCGAGATGACGTTCGCGACGACGACTGATGGCGCGACGACCTCCGAGCTTGTCGTGGCGAAGGCGACCTCCACCAAGCTCTCACGCAAGGAGACAGAGGCTTCGCTCACGCAGACGCTCGACGCGTACAAGATAGATCCGGTGAAGCTCGGCGCAGTGAAGATCTCGATCGTCGACGAGGGCGGCTTCCGCTTCTGGTTCCTCACGCTCATCCCTGTCTTCGTTCCCGCACTCCTCCTCTTCGGCGTTATCTGGTATCTCTCGCGGCAGATGCGCGGCGGGGGGATGCAGGCGTTCACTTTCGGGCGTTCGCTTGCGCGCCTCATCTCGCCCGAAGACGAAGTGCAGAAGGTGACGTTTGCCGACGTAGCGGGCGCGAAAGAGGCGAAGAGCGAACTCACCGAGATTGTCGACTTCCTCAAGAATCCCAAGAAGTTCATCGAAATCGGCGCGCGCATTCCCAAAGGTGTGCTCCTCATGGGTGCGCCAGGGACAGGGAAGACGCTGCTTGCGCGCGCTGTTGCGGGCGAAGCGGGCGTGCCGTTCTTCTCGATATCGGGTTCTGAATTCGTCGAAATGTTCGTCGGTGTCGGTGCGTCGCGCGTGCGCGATCTCTTCGACACTGCCAAGAAGCATGCGCCCGCGATCATCTTCGTCGACGAGATCGACGCGGTGGGCCGCGTACGCGGCACCGGCATCGGCGGCGGCAACGACGAGCGCGAGCAGACCCTCAATCAGATACTCGTCGAGATGGATGGTTTCGAGCCGAATGAGAGTGTCATCGTGATGGCGGCGACGAACCGCCCCGATGTGCTCGATCCTGCACTCCTGCGTCCCGGTCGCTTCGACAGGCGCGTGATGATTGACCTGCCAGACAGGAAAGATAGAGAAGACATCTTGCGCACGCATGCGCGCTCGAAGCCGATGGGTGCAGACACCAAGCTTTCCGTCATCGCCGAGCGCACGCCCGGATTCAGTGGGGCCGATCTCGCGAACCTCATGAACGAAGCTGCCATCCTCGCGGCGCGCGAAGACAGGCGCGAAGTCGCGCAAGACGATCTTATCCGTTCGATAGAGAAAGTGATGCTCGGGCCCGAGCGCAAGAGCCATGTGCTCAACAAGAAAGAGAAGGAGATCACCGCATATCACGAAGCCGGACACGCGATCATCGCGAGCGTGCTGTCGTATGCCGATCCTGTGCACAAGGTCTCGATTATCTCGCGCGGTCGCGCCGCAGGCTACACGCTCAAGCTCCCTCTCACCGAGAACAAGATGCAATCGCGCAACGAATTTCTCGACGACATCGCGGTTGCGCTCGGCGGCTACATCGCCGAGAAAGCCGTCTTTGGCGATATCACCACCGGCGCATCGAATGATCTGCAGGTCCTTACGTCGCTTGCGCGCGATATGGTCACCCGCTACGGCATGAGCGACAAGGTGGGACCGGTCGCTGTCGAGGCGATGCCAGGGAAGACGCTCTTCGGCTCTGGTGTCGAGGCGACAGAACAATCAGAGCAGAACGCAGCGCTCGTCGATACCGAGGTGAAGAAGATTATCGCGCTGTGCTACAAGCGCGCCGAAGCAGCGATAGAGAAGCACTACGAGGCGTTCGTCGCCATTGCGCAGAAGCTCGTCGAGGTGGAGACCATTGAGCGGGAAGAGTTCGAGCAGCTCCTCGTCGCCCACGGCATCACCCCGAAGAAGAAGGAAGATATCGAGCACCAGCCGCTCGTATGAAGAAGGGCAATACTGCACAGAAGGCACTTGCTTTGCACAAGAAGCTCGGCGGCAAGATACGCATCGAGCCAGCTGCCCCTATCAGGAATCGAGCCGATCTGGCACTCGTATACACGCCCGGTGTCGCAGCGGTGTCTTCGTATGTAGCCGCGCACCCACAGAAGGCTCGCGAGTATACGGGGAAAGGTCGCATGGTCGCTGTTGTTTCCGATGGGTCGGCCGTCCTCGGGCTCGGGAATATCGGTCCCTTGGGCGCACTTCCGGTGATGGAGGGGAAGTGTGCACTCTTCAAGAGTTTTGCTGGTGTCGACGCGGTGCCGATAGTCCTCGATGTCCACACAGCGGATGAGATCGTTGCCGTCGTGAAGGCCATCGCCCCCTCGTTCGGCGGTATCAATCTCGAAGACATCGCTGCGCCGCAGTGTTTTGAGATTGAAGATCGCCTCAAGGCAGAGCTTGATATCCCTGTGATGCACGACGACCAGCATGGGACGGCAATTGTCGTTGTGGCGGGACTTCTGAACGCGCTCAAGGTGGTGGGCAAGCGCATGGGGGCAGCACACATCGTGATCGCAGGTGCGGGAGCCGCCGGTACCGCGGTAGCAAAGCTTTTGCGCATCGCGGGTGCGCGCGACATCGTCATTCTTGACAGCAAGGGGGTTCTCTCCACAAAGCGCGAAGGACTCTCGGGTCACAAAGCCGAGCTTGCATCGTGGAGCAATCCGCGCGAGGTCCGCGGAGGCTTGCAGGATGCGCTGCGTGGCGCCGATGCGCTCGTCGGTGTTTCGGGGCCGGGTCTCGCCACTGCGGCCGACATTGCGCTCATGGCGCCGAAGGCCATCGTATTCGCGCTCGCGAATCCGACACCCGAAATCATGCCCGACGAGGCAAAAAAAGGGGGAGCGTTTGTCATCGCGACAGGACGCTCTGATTTCCCGAACCAGATAAACAACTCTCTTGCGTTCCCCGGTGTTTTCCGCGGCGCGCTCGACAATCGTGTGCGTGCCATCACTGATGCGATGAAACTCAAGGCGGCGAAGGCCATTGCGGCACTCGTGCCCCGCCCGACGAGAGGGCGTATCGTTCCCGACATGTTTGACAAGCGGGTCGCCCGCGCTGTCGCACGCGTCATCAGGTAGTGAGATTGGTTCGGCGCTCTAACGACGCGCGCCAAGCGCGCGCATGAATCGTACCTGGGTACTTTTATACAAGGGCGTAAGCCCGACAATCATGAATGCGACGGAGTACAGGCACCACACGGCTGGCCACTCGTTCGGACTGCCGCCAGTAAGCATATACGCGAGCACGGGCCCGAAGATGAAAATCGTTGCGACGCTCGCCCATGCGCCGTAAAAAAGTGGCACGACGAATGCAGCAAGCGAATAGTAGAGCATCGTATCGCCAGGGAGCGGCACATTATAGAGCGGTATCTGCCATGCGAGGTGCCACGAACCGCTGACCGTGCACATCTGCGGGCCGCACAGCGTCTGTCCGGGAGCACAGAGGGATGCTGGTGCCAAGGGGAGGAGTTTCGCAAGGAGCAGTCCCGCGACGATGATCGATATGCTATACGCGATACGACGCGTCCGCGCACTCACGCCTCCTGGCACCGAATGCATCATGATCATATTTATGAAGATCGGTTGGAACGCGATATGGACGTAGCTCAAGAGCGTGAGCGTGGAGTTGCTCTCGAGTGCGCATTGGTTTATCGAGTAGTAGCTAAAGAACTGGAGAAATTCCATGAGGGAGAAGTAGGCGAGGGGGAGCGAGACGTACTTCGAATAGCCTTTCTGGTGTGTGTAGGTCGCAGCGCCCATACCAGCCGCACCGAGAGCGAGCGAAACAGGTTGGGTCCAGCACATGACGCGAGTATAGGCGACTACACTCGTGGCGCAATACCTGTTTGTGGACATGCGACACGGTGCGGTGCTATGCTCGGCGCATGAAAAAGAAAGGCGGCCGGGACGCTTTGTACGCCACTGGCTAGGCGGGTCTTTCATCTGGGCATCCTCATTCCCGTCTTTTTGCCGATATCTGTCTCGAGATATACCATCGCGTCTGCTTTCCGCTCTACGGGCTGTCGTATGTACCGCGAGGTCGCTACATACGCGTGATGGACAGGGCAAAGCTCCCGTACCTCGGCGTCTGGGGCAAGCTCGGCTGCATGTACTGCGGCTATGTAAATGGCTGGCTGCACTACGCATCGGCTATCGCTGGTGAGACAGAGAGATACTGGTGCGCTATCAAGCATGCCGATGATGGGCGCTACATCCCACCGGCGCACGAGGCAGCATTCGCGCCGTATGGTGATGAGAAAGCCACACGCGTGTAATCTTGTCCGCTCGCCTGGACTCGAACCAGGAACCCCGAAGGTATAAGCTTCGTGCTCTAACCATTGAGCTACGAGCGGAAGAAATCCAGCGCAACGGATTATACGTCCTCGGTCGATACGATGCTACTTGGCGCCCATCTTCTGCTGCATCAGCTTGAGCGCCATGTCGATTGCCTGCTGCGGGATGCCTTTTGCTGCGCCGAGTGCCGAGAGCTTAGCTTTCACTTCGTCGGGGGTTATCTTGCCGTCGGCGAGGATTTCCTGTGCCTCTCTGGCAAAGTCGTCGAGGATAGCGGGAGAGATGCCGAGCTGTTGCGCTGCCTTTGCCTTGAGTGCGTCGAGATTGCCGAGTCCGGCCAGATTGCCGAGGAGCTTTGACGCGCCTGGTATCGAGCCGGCAGCAGAGAGAATTTTTGAGAAGTCCATAGTGAGTGTGTTATGAGCTATTAGCGGGCAGTCTTCGGGAGTGCCTCACAGACCATGCCGTCCTTGTCGCCATCGAGGCCGTAGACATCCATGTTTGAGCCGAGCGTGCTGCAGCGACTGTACACCTGCTGCGCCTCGGGCTGCGAGCGGAAGTCAGCGCAGTTGTAATCCTTGTCGCTCGCGTTGCAGAACGCATCGACGCTCGCGGGGAGGAGGTCGCCGTTTGCGTCTCGTTCTATCTTGGCCGCAGAGAATGAGCCCGTCTCGATTGCTTTTCCTAGATCGTAATCGGTCTGGGCGACTTCCATGCCGAAAGCGCCTGCAAGTATGGCGATGACCACGCCGAGGACGACCTTCGCGGCCGTGCCCTTCACGAAAAAGAATGCGGCGACCGCAAGCGCGATGAGTATACCGATAATCCACAGGCGTCCCGTGTGGGTTTTCATAGGGTTTTGCATATGGAGGCATCATACCCCAGGTTCGCAAGAAGGAAAATCATACGGGGAGGGCTGTGGATTGCCGATTGCAGGTCGGTGAGCACATGCAACAATGCAGGTATGCACAAGATAACCCTCTCCATTGCTGCGCTCGTCGCGGCACTCCCCTTAGCAGCACATGCCCAGACGAGCGCTGATTTGCAGGCGCAGGTCGTGGCGCTTCTACAGCAAGTACAACAGTTGCAGGCGCAACTTTCTGGCCAGGGCGCGACGGGGGGGACTGCGCAGCAGGGCGCGCAGGGAGTCTCTGGCCTCGCGCAGCAGGCAGGCGTGCAAGTCATCGACTCGAGCGCATGTCCGCAGATAGGTCGCTCGCTCAAGCTCGGAAGCACGGGAGATGATGTGACACGACTGCAGCAATTCCTCGCACGCGATACAACCATCTACCCAGAAGGCACGGTGAGTGGATATTATGGTCCTCTCACCGAAGCTGCCGTGCGTCGCTGGCAGACCAAATTCAATATCGTATCGAGCGGAAATCCCGAGGCGACAGGTTATGGTGTCGTCGGGCCGCGTACCGCTGCTGCGATATCGCTCCAGTGCTCACTCTATGCGGGTGGTGGTGGCTCATCGAGTGGTGCGACTGGCACAGTCGGTGGGTATATCCAAGTATCGCCTATCTCGGGCAATGCGCCGCTCCAGGTGAATGTCCAAGCAACCGTCAATACCACGACGTCGTGCAACGGGGCAACGTACCTCCTCTCATGGGGAGATGGCAGTGCGCCACAGCAGATCCCAGTGCCGGCAGGGAATTGCAATCAGTTGAGCCAAACTTACTCTCATACTTACCAATACGGTGGCACCTATCAGATATCGCTTTCGGCAGGTAGCCATCGCACGAACGCGACGGTCACGGTGTTTGGCACGAGCGCACCAGTGGTGCCCGTAGTCCCCACGACACCAACGCAAGCACTTCCTGCTGAATCCGTCTCTGCCTCGCCGCAGTCGGGGACTGCCCCGCTCGCCGTTACCTTTACGGGCATCATCACGAGTGCGAATCCCGGGTGGTGTGCGAGCGGGTGTTCGGCAGAGATCACGTTTGGTGACGGTTCAAGTGCGACGATACCTATTCCCGTTGCGCAAAACACCTACCAGAATTATTCCGTCTCCCACACCTATGCGGTTGCTGGTTCGTACACTGCGACCTTACACAAGGGCATGCAGAGTGCTGGGAGGGGGGCGAGTGCGAGCGTCGGCGTAAGCGTCACCGGTAACGCGTCGTACGGACCCTTCTCGGTGACACCGACACAAGGCGACCCGCTCTCTATCGGTGTCTCGTTCACATTGCCAAGCGCATGTACGGGCTACGCACTCACCTGGGGTGACAGCTCGACTCCCATCGCGCAAGCCGATGCAAGCGGGTCATGCGGCGCGAGCCAGGTGACGAAGACATTTACTCACCAGTACCCATCAGCGGGTTCCTACTCGATCATGCTCAAGCGCGGACCGACTCTCTCTGTCACCGATACAGCTACTGTGTCGATCAGCAACTAGAACATGCATATCGCGGCCTCGTTCGTGGCAGGACTTATCCTCGCGGGTGCTTTGCCCACATACGCGGCGAGTACTCTTGAACTGCTCCTCGCGCAGGTTGCTGCACTTCAGAGCCAGCTTGCTAGCTTGCAGGAGAAGAGCGCGGTGTTGCCCGGTGTCCGCGTATGTGCCGCACCGCAGCGCACCCTCGGGCGCGATGATACCGGCGAGGATGTTGCGAATCTCCAGATATTCCTCGCCCGCGACAGGAGTATTTACCCTGAAGGTGTCATCACCGGCTATTTCGGACCGGCGACAGAGCGTGCTGTCCAGAGAAGGCAGGCCGAACAAAACATCGTATCGTCAGGTGCGCCGGGATCTACCGGATACGGGCTCGTCGGGTCTCGCACGCGCGCGGCACTCCAGCAGATGTGGAGTTGCGGTGGCGCAGTGAGCGCCGGGTGGTTTTCGGCATCCACGCGTGATGGCGTCATCGTGTTTTCTGCGCAGGCCTCTTCATCGGTACCGCTCGATACCTGGCCATACATCGAAACAGGCGATGGGAAGACTGAGCGCGTCGAGGTATCTAATGTCGTCTGCAAGACACTCGCTGGTCCCTGTTCGTCGGTCCTTTCGGCGCGCCATCAGTATGCTTCGCCCGGCACCTACACGGCACGGCTTGTGCGTCCCTCTAGCCAGACGACCTGTATCTCTGCGCTCGGTCCCTCCTCGTGCTCGCTTTCACAGAACGTTCAGGTGCTCGGCGTGACGACC
>CAZQNX010000008.1:0-13842 GCA_964595025.1 uncultured Candidatus Saccharibacteria bacterium
CGAATGGGTGTTCGTATTAGGGGGTGTGGATACATAAGTCTGACTTGCACATGTAGGACACGATAATACTGAAGCGCAAGATGTGGCGTATTACTCGCACATGTTACCCACAATGACGGGACACTGTGTCCCGTCATGATGGGGGTATTGCGTCAGAGCCGACATGGTATACTCACTGTCCCTATGCACCAGAAACACCTCGGTACGCTTGTGCTCGCGTGGGCAGGCATCTTCGCCTTCCGGTTTTTCTTGTTACCAGTACGTGCACCCAATGTCGAGCCACTCCTCGCGACTCTCATGCCGGTGGGGCGACATGCGAGCATCATCGTGAGCGTGCTCTTCGCGATGTCGAGCATTCTTGCGTACGACGCGGTCACGGCAGGGTGGGGAAGCTGGACGTGGGCCGCCGCAGGCACCTACGGACTCATCGCGGTTGCAGCACACCTCTACTTCCGCGCACTACCCGCGACCCGCATTCACTTCGTCGGATTCGGTGTCGCGGCCACGCTTGCGTACGACGCGATCACCGGGCTCGCGATGGGGCCGCTCGTCTTCGGGCAGCCATTTGCACTTGCGCTTGCCGGGCAGATACCTTTTACGATGCTACACCTTGCGGGCACCATCCTCTTCGCCCTCACCGTAAGCCCCCTGCTTGATCGCGCACTTGCGGCGCGCACCGTCGAAGCCTCCGCTCACGCACCTGCTCGCGCATGACGCTCTTCGATGCCGCTCTCCTGGGTGTCGTCGAGGGTATTACCGAGTTTCTGCCCATCTCCTCGACAGGACATCTCATCCTTGCGAGCCATCTCCTCGGCCTCGCACAGACGAGCCTGCTGCACACGTTTGAAATCGCGATACAGCTTGGCGCAATTCTCGCCGTCGTCGCCTTGTACTGGCGACGACTCTTCGAAGTGGAGCTACTGAAGAAACTCGCCATCGCATTCGTGCCGACGATGCTTATCGGATTTCTCGTGTATCCGTTCTTCAAAGACGTCTTGAGCGGCAACATGCAGGTCGTTGTGTGGGCGCTCCTCGTGGGCGGCATCGCGCTCATCGCGTTTGAGTATCTCAAGCGCGAGGAGGAGGGTACGATCGAATCGCTCACCTACGCGCAGTGTGCGCTCCTTGGTATCTGCCAGGCTGTCGCCATCGTTCCCGGCGTCTCGCGCGCGGCAGCGACGATCATCGGCGGCGAGCTCTTGGGACTAAGCAGGGTAGCGGTCGTCGAGTTTTCGTTCCTCTTGGCAATCCCCACGATGGCAGCAGCGACGGGGTACGATATCTACAAGCAAGCGGATGCGTTCTCGGCGAGCGACATACTCGTTCTCGGTGTCGGATTCGTGACGGCGTTCGTCGTTGCGCTCGCGTCGATACAGTGGCTGCTCGCGTTCGTACGCACCCGAGGGTTTGCCATCTTTGGTCTCTATCGTATCGTGCTCGCGCTGTTCTTCATCGCATTCATCGTCTGATGCGTCGGGCGAGAAAATCGTGGAGCAGCACGCCTGCATATCCAGCCGCCGAACCGAGTACCGCCCCTGCGACAACATCGGAGACGTAGTGCACGCCAAGGTACACGCGCCCAAAGGCAATGAGCGCCGCCATGAGCAGGGGAAGGGAAAGAGCGAGAAGCCGCACTGCACCAACGGGCATCGTGCGCATGAGCATGACGGCGAGGAATACGCCAAAGGCGAACGCATTGGTGGCATGCCCACTCGGGAAGGCATACCCGGGTTCGATAAACGACGCGTATTCGATACCTGGACGCGGGCGCGCCACAAGCGCTTTTGCGAGCACCCACGCAGCGTTCGCACCTGCGACAGCGAGCGCGAATCCTGCCATCGCGAAGTAGTTGCGTCGGATGAAGAGACCGAGCAGTATCGTGAGCGCAATTCCGGCGCTCGTGGTAGGGCCGGCAACCTCGCTCAACATAATGAAGAAATGCGTGCCGCCCATCGTGCGCCATGCATTCATGGTTTCGGCTACCGGGATATCACACGGCGAAAAGAAGATCATGCGAGGAAGGAGACGAGGCGCGGCACGAATATGATAATACCCGTCGCGAGCGCGCCGCACGAGGCGAGCAAGACTGCCGCAGCGGCAAGATCTTTTATCTTGCCCACATGCGGATCGTGCGTAGGGCGGAGCATGTCGCAGAGCTCTTCGAGCGCGGTATTGAATGC
The DNA here is from genome assembly GCA_964595025.1 of uncultured Candidatus Saccharibacteria bacterium. Lineage (GTDB taxonomy): Bacteria > Patescibacteriota > Minisyncoccia > Phycocordibacterales > UBA2100 > UBA10103. The sequence continues at coordinate 2,181 of CAZQNX010000008.1, forward strand.
TTCTGCCATGAGGACGAGCACGCACCAGCTGATGAGCGCAATCCACTCTACCGTGCTGATACCGAAATACGCCCCGAGCGCAATGGCAGCCAGGCCGAGTATAACTTCGGCACGGAAGTTGAGCTCCTCACGCCAGGCCAAGCGCACGCCAGCGAGCGCATAGCGAAAACTGCGTATCTTTTTCGAAAGCATGGGCCCAGTATAGCGTACGCGGGGCGCAGATTCATCTCGTAAGGGGGCGATGGTCGAATCCGGGCTAAAATGGTATGTACCCGCCTGTGATGTATTGAAACTGAACGCAATGAACTACCCCGGTGCAGAGCACCGAGGTATCAGGTGGTCTGCTCGTCCTGATCGAACAGGGACAGCGTGTCGTGGTGGATCTGTTTGTAGTCCTGACCACCTTGTTTCTTCACATAGTTTTGCAGCATGGCCAGATTGCCGTACTGACCCACTGTGTTGGCGTAGTACTCCATCGTCCAGAAGCTGCCTCTCCACAGGAGCCTCTTCACCTCTGGATGCTGCTCGAACAGGCGTTTGGCGGTGATGCTCCTGATGAGCTTTACCAGGTCGGAAACAGACCTCTGTGGAATTGTCTTGAGGAGAAAGTGTGCATGGTCGCCGTCTATTCCTATCTCCAAGAAGCGGATCTCGTACCGGAGCCCCAATTCCACACAGGTCTGTTTCAGGATCTGTTCATTCGCTTCGGTGAAGACGTTCCTGCGGAACTTCACCGGGCAGACTAGGTGATACACGAGCAGTGTCTTGTTGTGTCGTTTGCGTATGTGGTCGGCCACCCTCTCTAGCCTGTATCGCTAGAGGACCGATGCAAAGCATCGAGGTATGGGGAATTCAGGAATCGGCTCGTGCACGCCTACGGCACCCTTAGCGATGAGCGAGTCGCCGAAGCACTCGCTCACCGGCTCGAAGACATCCGCGCCCTTCTACACAGCTTCGAGAAGCAGTTGGCGTAGTTTCTTGGCACCGAAGGCATGTACAGCGAAGGCCCCACCCAAAGAAGCCGAGCAGCAAGCCGCCGAAAAGGCGCTGGAGGTGAGGGGGTGGTAGTTTTGCCGCTTGCGTATATAGTTATCAAAGGGGCGCGTAGCCAGAAGGAGGTTTTCTATGGCCCAGTGGTTTCTGCATATATTGCGGTGGGAAGTTCCCGCTGCACTCGCTACCAGTGTCTTGCTGCTCGGGGTCTATGATCGTGCGCTGCTTGCAACCTACATGGGCGGCGCGGCCTTCGTGCTTGGCGGCCTCTCGCTCATAGCTTCCGCGCAAACGAACAGAAAAGAGACGCATGCGGTGAAGATCCTCTACATAGTGGGGGCAGCTTCACTCATCGCAGGCGTACTCCTTACGTTGTTTGTCGCACTCGGTATCGTCGGGCCGCCCTAGCAGTGGGCGGCCTTTATGTATCGAGTACCTCGCGCGTTTTCTGCGCGAGAGCGTGGATGTCGTAGAGCAAGCGGGTGTCGAACTCCGCACTTTTCGTTACGAGCCGTTTTTCAGTGAGTGAGCGCGGTGCGGTGACGACGATTTTCCTGCGAGTCATATCGAATACCACCTCGTACCCTGGCATAAGACCGCGTATCTGCGGTATCGCGGACGGGAGATCGCTTACACCTTCTGTGTGCACCGGCGCAAGATCAAGGAGTGTAGCAAGAGGTGTATTTGGGTCAGTGAGCGTCTCGTTGGGGAGCGAAAAGAGGTCGAGCTGTTGCTCCGATAAGACTTTTGAACGCAGCGAGCCAAGTCGGATATCTTGACGCTGTAGTATCGCCGAGAGCGTAGAGAGGCGCACTACTCGGGTATATGTCTCCGCCGGTATATCATTCTTGCTTGAGAGCACGAGGCGTAGTTCAGAGCCGAGTAGCGAATCGGATGATACTTCTTTTGCAACTTGCTCGACACGCGTGCGGAGATCTGCGTTTAGAATCCTCGCAGCGACTTCGAGTGCACCGGGATTCGGATGAGTGAACCAATTTCGCACATCTTCAGCGAGCGACTCCTCATGGTCTTCCGCTACTGGTATTGTGACAGGATACTCTGCAGTACCGATACGGATAGCCGTCTCTGGATGATAGATGCCGACTCTGAATACTGGCCCATGTCGTTCTGCACTATACGCGTATTCTGCTCGGAGGAGATACTCTTGTGCCGGTGCGCGGGAGCCCAGAGAGGCGAGTAGGGCTGGGACAGCACGCGTATTAAGATTCGTCAGTTGTCGCGAAGCGATTTCGCTCGACCCAAGTGTTTCCATGTAATGACGGATTTCGCGCGTGTATGCGTCGGTCATGCCCCGAGTGAGAGAAAGGGGCTTGTTTAAGGAGTCATCGATGAACTTCTCGGTGAATGTTGCCGGCAACGTGATGCGGCTCGAGGATGTGCCCACTTGGAGAGAACGCATGAGTATCGTTCGGCCGCTTGACGCAAGGCGTACAAGTTCGCGCTCGTCGGCGTCTTCTTCTTGTGCGAGCCGTGCGTATGTTTCGAAAAATCGCGCATCGTCGGCACCCACAGAGACGACGCCGGTCCCATCAAGCTGCATCATGATGCTCTCGGTCCAGAATTTCGTTGCGCGCTCGACGTTGTCGGCCCCGATGGATGCGCGCGCTTCCATATCGGTGCGCAATAGCTGAAGGACATGGCGGCGCGCCTGAATACGAGCAATCAGGAAATGCATATGTTGGTCGACTTCTTGTATGGATCGCTCACGCGACGAGTCGTTCGTGGCGGGCGCAAGAGAGGGGTCGTAGCTCCGTGCTATGTCCTGCGCACCCGGGAGACTCATTTCCGCGATAAGTTTGACAAACCCTTTCGGCTTCTGTGATTGAGAAACCATATCCTGCAGTTCGGTGATATACGCATCTACATGCCGTATACGCTCGGGACCGCGGTCGATGAGGAAATTGCTCACATGATCAGCGCGATGCCACCACTTGTCACTCCATGTCGGTTCTTCCGACAGATGCGGATCGACGCTCTCCGCCTTGCTTCGCAAGAAGAAGCGGATGCGCGCTTTCAGCTGTTCGACGATAGGAATGATTGATTCGGGGTCGCGCGAGAGTACATCCGCATACACGGACGCATGACGCAAAACAGTGAATGCTATCTCTGATGCGAGCTTGTCCTCGAGCATGTTCAGATCACGGAGTTTTTCGGGCATTTCGCGCTTTTCACGTCGGCGCCGAGCCATTTCTCGCATCGCGAAGATGAGGTTTGCCGTGTTTTCGATACCGAAATAGAGACCCATGAACGACAGTATGAGTTTCGTGCGGGTCTTCGAAGAGTCATCAGACTTTATAAATGCGCCGAACCATGTCATGCCAGGTTGTTTCTCGAAGAAGGAAACGATACTCTTCAGCTCGTCTTCAGTCACCGAAACAGTGTTTGCCCCTGCTCCTGGAGCTTGCGGAAGCTGCGAGAGAGGACTGATATCAATAGAGAATTCGGGTGCGCGAGCATCAATTCCTTGCCCGGCCGCTTTTGCAAGTAGGAGGCCTTGTGCGTTCACTTTCTGGAAGAGTTCGTCGGTACTTGCCTTGAACGCATGATGCACGTCTAGGAGCTTCTTTATCTCCTCGAGCACTTTTTGGACTTGACGCGGTATCGCCGTTGGGTCATCAACCTGTTTCAGTGTCGTTTTTACAAGCCGGGTTAGGAATGTTTGCCCTTGCTCATTAGAAAGCAGTGTGTTGAGTACCTGTATCTCGTCGGACGCTTTTTTGCGCTGTGCCTCGAAGCCGGATTTCTTCCAGAGATTCTGTACATGATCAGAGAGAGATGTACCATCGGGAACACCAAGTACATCTCTGCGAAATTGTTCGAGTGCTGGGTCAATCTTCTTGCCGGCGAATTTATCTATCTGCTGGTAAGCACCATTGAAAAGATAGTCTTTGTGCGCCGCGCGTTCCCCATAACCCTTCCCGGCACTCGTCCCGGCCCCCTTTACGCCCGTCACGGAACCTCGCTCGGTATCAACGATGGCCTGCTGCCTCTCTTTCAGTTGTGTGAAGAAGCCGTCCATGATGCCAGCGGCTTTTCCGAGTGAATCTGATACGGGACGTATCTTCTCGCCAGAATCAGCTCCATAGGTAGTCGTTTTTTCGCTCACGGTTATCGCCTTCGAGATGGCAATGGCCCCGCCGTATGCCACGAGAGCTGCCATCGTCGCGCGAAATCCAGTGCGCACGATGGCGCGAGGCTTTAGTGCGCCGCGAATGGTGTGTGCACTATCGGCACCCCAATCCTGTGCGGACTTGTAAATACTGTGCCGGAACCGCAGGGCCGAATAGCTTGCGAGCGCGGCCACACCTATTGCTATCGTGCGACGTGTGTCGGTCCCAAGCGTGCTCGTGGCATCCATTTGCGAGAGCGTGAGGAAGACGGCGTTCTCCGCCGATCGATATGCAACGTACGCGATAAATCCCTCGATAGTGATACGTCCACCGAATTCAGCAAGCGAAAGCCCGGGCACATTGCGCATGTCGGCGAGCATGCCAAACTTTTTCGTGACCTCGACTTCTGCGATGCGCTTCGCGCGTTCCTCTATATCTTTCCGAAGGATCTGGGCAATCTTGCCCTGTGCCATCTGTGCATATACATTCCCCGACGCGGCCAACGACGCAATCTCTTCTCCGCGAGAAGCACGTTCTTCCAGGGCCTCATAATGAGCCTTGAGGGCTTCTGGTGAAAGCGGGGTGCCATCAGGACCGCTCGGTAGGGACAACTCCTGCGCTAGTTCTTTAAAAAATCGCTCTTGATCAGCAGGGGTATTGCCAGCAAGACCGAGAAGACTTCCTTGGATTGACTTGGAGACCTCTTCCTCGATTCGGCTTCGAAGAGTCTCGATTTCTTGCGGGGATACATCGGCGATTTCGCTGCGCCCACGAGAGGGTTCTTGTTCCCCCGGCGTATTCGTCGCTGCCGCTATCGCATCTTTCAGTTGGGCCCGGGCGCTGGGCGGCAAATTTGTTTTGCGACCGCTGATGCCACCGGTTTCTTCTGCGGCGATGAGGGCGTCGATATCGATTTCATCGATTTGTTTTTGTGCCCCCGCTAATTTCTCAAAATCTATCTCTTTTGCCATAAGTGTGAAAAGTATTAATCAGTTTTCTTCGTCGCGGACTCGAGAGCTGTCCCGATTTTCGCGAGTGCTTTCATCAGTGCGCGTGCATGAGCGGCGTTGTGCTCTGGATCGAGCGTCGCTAGCTTAGCAACCTGGACCAACATCGAGTTAAAAGTAGCACGAAGTTTTTCGTTCCGCGTTTCAAGTACTGTGAGACGTGTCGCTGATTCGGTCGTGTCGGCATCTTGCTGTGGCTCTGACGCTTCGTCTGTAGTGCGCCCCAGATACACAATGTCGGCCAGTGCGCCTAGATATTCATGGCGTAACGTGCGGGCACGCGCAACTAAAGGGGCGATGTGTTCCTGTCTGTATGCCTTACTACTATCACTCACTCCCTGTTTATAAAGTGCAGTCTCGAGTGAGGAGACAAGGGAGTTGAGTTCTGATGAGCGGAGCAGTAGTTCGTTCTCGATGCGCTCTCGTATCGTCTCATCGATATCGTCGCTTCGCGAGAACATATCGGCTTGGTCGCGGAACGCAGCAAGTTTGTCGATGTAGTAGTTGAGTGATGCCCTCGATTTCTGGATGACCTCATCGAGTTCGGCAGAAGCAAATTGGGGCACCTCGGGCACTTCGCGTGCCTCGAGTACCTCAAGCGCCCTGTCGAGACTTAGATCCGAAATCGAGCGTTTGCGTGCGACTGTTTCCGAAAATATCGCATCCTCGGGACGCGCGTCTGACGCGATGGGGAGGCGTGACGCGTTTTCATCAAGGCGATTGCCAACGGTCTCGAAGATACTCAATGGCTCGCGGATATTGCGGCGGATGCCCTCGTTTCGGAAAAACTCTGCCGCAGCATCCTTACCGGGGAGCAGCGACTCAATCTGTTCTGCCAGCTCGGATTTTTCACTGCCTTTCGCGGATGAAAGAGATTTCTCGGCGCGTATGTATTGCTGCATCGCGAGGAAATGATGCGCATGCTCACGCAGGAGTGCCTTGTCGATGGTAAAGCCAATACGCTCTTTGCCGCGAGAATCTTTGTGCACGCGGGGCTGGATGATCCCGTATCCGAGAAGTGCGATAGAGGCGTTATCGAGGCGGTTGCGGCGCGCGTTGTCGCCGGCATCAGCGTGGAGGCGGTGATTTTGACGCAATAGCTTTGCGAATATCCGACAGAGCTTGTCTTCTGGTGTCCCATCACCGAGGCCGGGCTCGAGCGCGGCGATGAAATCGCGCCGCGCATTCACGAGCGCCATGGGTTCTTTTTCGAGAACGAGAGAGAGCGCGGGAGAGATGGGCGGGAGATTTTCTGACCCGTAGCCCTCGACTCTCACGCTCATGCCGTAGGGCACCGGTAGATTGCGGTTCGGATCGGGGAAGAGTTCGGTCTCGACTTTTTGGAGGGCTTCATAGTACTCATTGGGGTGATCTTTACCGTTCGTGCCCTCTATTTGAGGAAATTGCTTCTTGAGCGCCGCGCGACGCGTTTCGAAATCCTTCATCAACTTAGAAAAGGCTTTTCCCTCGTCGGTGTCTTTGAGCCACTGCTTGTACTCGGTCAAGTGTTCGCTAGTGAGTTCGTGCTGATGTAGGGCCAGGCGGTAGAGTGCGCGCTCCTGTTGCCCTGGCTCGAGGTCGGCTATCTTTGTATTCCCAACGTACAGATCGTATAGCTCGGCGAATGCGCGAGGACTCATTTCCTTGAGAGGCTTCCAATCGGCATAGTGGGGAGCAATCGCTTTCTCGAGCGTTTTCACTCGTACTGCAAGCGGAGATTCTTCTTTTTGGACTCTCTCGCGAGGCTTCTTGGGGACGGGCTTGCGGGTCGGCGGCGTCTTATTCGCTCGGCCCTTTTTACCCGAACCTTCATCGATGAAGAATCCTCCCCCCTTTCCTTCGGGTGCGTGTGGAGGCTGCCACTTTTCTTGCATGCTTGTTATTCTACCTTGGATTATGAAAGCGAGCGCAACCTCCTGTGGAATATGTGTCGCTTGTTCCCGGGTTTCTCAAATAGAAAAGTCCCCGGCAGTTTCCTGCCGGGGACCGAATTAGCCTATCGTGTAGGATTGACGGTTATCAGGCCGTCGTCCCGCCGGTCTGCGCCGGTGCCGCCTTGCCGACGAACTCCAGCTCGTAGGGTACGGCCGGAGCTTTGATCTTCGCGCTGAGCTTGTGGGGAGCCTTGAAGAGCTCCACCACAATTACGCGAAGCGGCGACTTGGCGGCGTCCACGAGGGGCACAATAACCCGCGGAGTCTTGCGGGCCGCACATTCGTGACAGGCGTTCTCCAGCGCCTCGATCACGTCCTTGCCGTATTGCCCGGCGAGGATCTGCGCAGCGGTCGGCGTGACGTTGCCGGCCGTGACCTCCGCCAGGTAGGCGGTGGCGATCGACTTGAGGATGCCGCGAGGCATCTGGAGGTCGATCCGCAGAGACCGATTGGTCTCCTCCGTCCCGATGAGGGCCTTGATCTTGTCGAAGTCGGCCGTGTAGGGCCGTACTCGCGACTGACCAGCGACTGCCTTGCCGGAAGCGGGGGAGGTGACCTGATTGGTCATAGTGCACCTATCGGTTGTTGATGCTGCGTATGATGGGTCGACAAAGACCGTGACCCCGGGTGCAGCGTGCCGGGCATCTGAACAGATGATAGCACATATAAATTATTTGTCAATATTCCGTCTCGAGGCCTTTCTGGATGCCCAAATCGAGGCATATGAGGCATTCTTCCTCTCGATAAGCAGGAGAAGTTCGTCACAAGTCAACTTTGATTCGGGGATAGCATCAGATATAAGTTTGATCTTATTACTTATTTTCTCTAACCCCGCAGAGCTAGCTGCGCGCATGATTTTTTGCTCAAAGTGCTCATTAATACTCCTCATTCCCAGATCCTTGATTCGAGAAAGGGTGTCAGTTTGACTGAATGGGAATGTCTCAACTTGCTCTAGTGCCCTGATGAATTGAATTTCGTTCTTGGCGGCCAAGAGGGCGCCGCTCAATAAATACTCTGCCTGCCCGTCGATGATATCGTGAAGCTTGTGCGCCTCGGCGACTCCCGGAGGAAGGACGTCGATAGCCCCTACCATGCCCTTCAATTGCTCAATCGAATCTGCCCGACCGAGAGCTGTCTTGAAGCGAGCGAACTCATCGGCAAACTCCTGATCCATAAATCCACCCTCTCCTGAGCGTGATTCGGCAAAAACATCACTGCGTGATGAGCGGGCAAGTGCAACGCGGGGGAACTGCTTTTTAGGAAAACTGCGGTTGTGCTCTATATAATTCAAGAGCGCGAGGAACTCTCTCGGTGTACGAGGAAGGTAAGCACTGTGTCTTTCGAGCTGCTTCGCTTCTATCTTTTGCAGTTCCTCACCAGAAAATGCAGGGAAGATTACTCGGTAGTCATCTTCGAACGCACTCGGCCAGACATCGTAATTGGCTAGATGCTCATCTTTCATCTCTTGGAAAAGACGCGAAATGACTTGGATGACGGAATCCGAGCGCTCTGGAAGTCCAATATTCCACACATCAGGATGCCATAATTTCGAGAGGCGGCGGAATTCTCGCTTCATCGCTGCCTCTGTGAGTGTTTCAGTAGACTCTTGCCCCTTTATACCATCCATGCGGCAGAGTATATCTCTCTAGCGGATTTAAGGCAAAGTCAACCATCGATGCTTCGGTATCTATGTGGACAAGCGAGCATATGTCCACTTTCAAGTATACAATTCACTGTGAACCTATGATTGAGCATATATCAGCGAGCGTTGGTGGGGGAGAGCATGATCCTCGCATCATAAGTGCGCGGGAACTCCTAGCTCGGCGTAATTGGTACAATCTTCGGTACCGCAAAACTCACGATGATGGAGCATTTGAATTCGAAGGCAGCAAAGATGAGATTGATGGCACGCGGACTGCGATTTTTAAATATCACCCAGGTGATGAGGGTGAGCAGGGGGTTATTGAAATGCTCGAATCTGACGATGCGAGTTCGGATTCATCGAATTCTGTAGATACCGCTCCGGTTGGTACCGTTGCCACTCCAGCGGGGACCGCGCCGAGACCCGACGCGGGGCCTGCGGCTACACCTGCAGCACGACCCGATGCGGTGGGGGTGGCTCCTGATGAGGCGGCGTTTGATGCGATGCGTGCACAGCTCGAAGCGGCACGGCGCGAGAACGAGGCAGAGCATGCACGCACGCTTGCGCGCGCGACTGCGGAGCGTGATGCTTTCAAAGAACAGAATACCGCACTGCTCCGCGCATTTGGAATCAGATACGGAAGCGGGGCGCAAGAGGTACTTGAGGCGACGATGAGGGCGTGCCCTCTTTCGGGCACTCCAGAGCAGATTGCGGAAAATCAGCGCATCATTAATGCCGTCATCGATAGGAAGAATTCTTTGTATGCAAGTGGAGCACGCATCTCAAAGGAAGGAGTGCCCGCACTCGTGAATACAATTCGGAATGAACAGAAACTGAAATGGTGGGAGCGCTTCGGCCTAGGCAAGGCACTTCTTGGTTCTGTGTTTAGCGGTTCGGCTGGTGCCCTCGGCTCTCTCGCCGTGTTTGGCTGCCTCGCGGCACCGCTCGTCGCGGCGGGGGCCACCGCCGGAGCTGCTTTTGCTCTCGTCAAACGCCGCCTCGAAAGAAGCAATGCGCTCGGCAAGGGGAAGACGTTTTTGCATCGGAATCCAGGAGCTACCGCTGCCGTGTTTTCCGTAGTATCCGGCCTTGGGGCTGGCGCCCACATGCCCGACGGGTCGGCATACATGGGTGCGTTTGTTGAAAAACTGGCCGATGGATCCAAAGAGGGTGTGGGAAAGATATTGCAGTTATTCGCGCGGCTCCGGATGCCTTTTTAACATATACATACCATGACTAAAGACCCACTGATGCAAGATGAGATTGTTGAGCAGATCACTCGAGAACTCGGACTTGAGAAGCTTACCGACGAGGCAAAACAGTGGGCGATTGTTGCGATGGGAGAGAACGTCCTTTCGGCAGTCATCGTCGAGATTCTCAAAATCCTCCCCGCGCCCAAGCATGCGGAATTCCGCGCCATGATCGGCACGGCTTCGCCCCTGCGCATCCACACCTACCTCGAACCCTACATCGTCGACTTTCCTGCATTCCTGCAGCGCATCGTTGCCGACGAGATTGCCGAGACGAAGAAGCTTCTAGCTGAACGCTGATGCCAGCTCCCGGGAGGTGACACCTCCCAGAGAGGGGCGGAGTATTCCGAGCAGGAGTGGATTTGTTTGGTAGAATAGGGAGCGTGTATCTCAAATCTGTCGAGCTTGCCGGGTTCAAATCGTTCGGACGCAAGACCGAGCTCGTCTTTGGCGTGCCGATAGCGGCGATAGTGGGCCCGAATGGCAGCGGCAAGAGCAACGCGGCGGAAGCGTTCCGCTTCGTTTTGGGCGAGCAATCCATGAAGGCGATGCGCGGCAAACGCGGCGAAGACATGATCTGGGGCGGAAGCCCGGCATTCCCGCGCGCCAATCGTGCGAGCGTGAAGGTCGTGTTTGACAATTCTTCGCGGCTCCTCGATATCGATTTTTCCGAAGTCGTGATCGAACGCGTCGTGTACCGCGACGGACAGAACGAATACCTACTCAATGGTTCGCAGGTGCGCCTGAAAGACGTGATACGCCTCTTGGCCGGGGCCAACATCGGCGGCTCTGGCTACCAGATTATCTCGCAAGGCGAGGCCGATCGCATCCTCACTGCCTCGCCCAAAGAGCGTCGCGAGATGGTCGAAGACGCACTCGGCCTCAAGCTCTATCAGCACAAGAAAGCCGAGAGCGAACGCAAGCTCGAAGAGACAGCGAACAATATCGAGAAGACGAAATCGCTCCGCCGCGAGCTTGCACCGCACCTCAATTTCTTGCGGCAACAGGTAGAGAAGATAGAAAAGGCGCGCGAACTGCGCGAAGAGCTTGCGGCACAGCTGCAAGAGTACCTGGCGCGCGAGCACGCGTGGATTACGCAAGAAGATGCGCGGCTCAAGGGCGAACTGCACGATGCCGAGGCTGCATTGCGCGAGACCGAGGCGCGTTTGCGCGCGCTCCCGAATGCGCAGGGCGCATCGCCCGATACGAGCGCGCTTGATGCGAAGCTCGCTGCTGCGCAAGCGGCGGCGGGCGAAGCCCGCCGCCGCCGCGAACAGCTTGGTCGCGAGCTCGGCCGCGCCGAAGGCGCGCACGCGGCGTCCACTGTTACCGTCGAACAGCTCGTCCCTGCACCGCAGGTGCGGCAATTCGCGCGCGATATCGAGCACGAGATAGAAGCAATTGAGCGCGAGGCAGACATAAGCCGCGTGCGCGAGATGCTGGCGGGTATCCGCGGACGCATCGTATCGTTCATCGAGGGTCTCACGGGTGTCGCTCCGGTAACGAGCGAAGAGACGCGCGCCGAAGTGGAACGCCTCACGGCAGCACTTGCCCAGGCAGAAGCAGACGAGCGCAGTGCGGACGCGGCCGTCGAGGCGCTGCGCGCCGATATCCGCGAAGCACGCGAGGCCGTGTATGCGGCGCAGCGCGATGCCGTCGAGCTGCGTGGCATCTTGCGCGAACAGCTTGTGAGGAAAGATGCACT
>CAZQNX010000009.1:0-9968 GCA_964595025.1 uncultured Candidatus Saccharibacteria bacterium
AAATGCTTCGCCCTCATCGTGGGCGCTCGGGTGTACTGCCGATTCCGGTTGCTACGGTTATCACGCAGGAGACGACATCCTTGAGGGCGGGTCGACCCGCTTCGCACCAGATGATACCTATGCCAGCTTCACATCGAGTGCCGAAGAGGTTGCCTATAGCGGCGGGCCGGCGACAAGTCGCACGACGAACATGGTCTACCAGGTCGAGGCACGCCAATTGCAAGAGGCGGGACAGTACAGCAGCAGCATCGTCTACATTATCGTGCCGGTCTTCTGATGTGCATAATCCACCTCTATGTATCTGATATTCTGTAGAGATATGCGCAGCACCTTGAGAGCGAGTCTCGTCTTTGTGGTGCTCGCGCTCATCTCTCCCGCGAGCGTGTTCGCTTTCTCATCCGACAAGCTTTCGGTCACACCCGTCGTCATCGATGGCAAGGCAAAGCCGCGTGATATCTTGAAGGAGTCGATCACGATCACGAACACGGCCGAACACCTCCTCACGCTCTACCCGAGCGTGAACGACGTCGAGCCGGCTGAAGGTGAACAATCGTTCGTTCCCGCGCAATCGTCACTCGATCTTGCCGACTCGCTCGCGAACTGGATCGAGCTTTCGCGAGGCGTCATCGAGCTGAAACCGGGGGAATCCAAGGAGGTGCCCTTCATCATCCATGTAAACATGAACGGCAAGACGGGTGTCTATCACGCGCAGATCTCCTTCGCACATGGTACGACCCGCGCCGACGCGGAGGCAGTGGGGCCGCTCGCAACCGTCACGGTGAATCTCGAGGTACAAGACGATGTGAAAGAGGTGCTTCAGCTCGGCAAATTCTCGACCGGCAGGTTCTTCCTTGCCGGAGACGATGTGCGTTTCGACTATCTGCTCGAGAATATCGGCAACCAGGAGCTGCTTCCGCGCGGCGAGATACGCGTCTATGATCGCCGGGGACAAGAAGTTGCCTCGGTCGACGTGAACAAGGATGGCAAGGCCGTCTCGCCGGATCAGATGGCCCAGCTTGCATCGGTGTGGGCGGCAGCCGAAGGGTTCGGGCAGTACAAGGCGCTCCTCACTGTCTATTACGGCAAGAGCCAGACGGCCAGCGTGCAGGACACGGTCTTCTTCTGGGTCGTGCCCTGGAAACAGCTCGCCGCGCTCTTCATCCTCGGTCTTGCTGCGGCGATCTTCTTCGCATTCTATTTCCACCGCATGATCGAGTTGCGGCACGCGCGTACGCAGGGACACGCGCCCGCAGTCCCACTCGTGACTGCCTCGCTTTCCGTCTCCGCACCGGCGCCCGCATCAGAGTCTCGCGGGTGGCGGATGCCGCGGCTTCCGCTTGCAGGCGGGGTACGCGCACTCGGGCGAGGCATGGTGAAGCCATTCTCGTACATCTCGCGCCTCAAGCGTGGCGAACACCTGCCCGCTCCGCGTACGGAAGTCTTGCCGCCAGCTCCTGCATCTGCGCCGTTTGTGCCGCCGGTCGCCTCCGGCACGATCGATCTTAAGAGTCTTTCTCGCGGACTCCCTGTCGAGCATGTCGTCTCTGAAGGTCATGTGATCGATCTGAAGCGTCGCGGCCTATGAGCACGTTCGCGCGAGTGGCCGCATTCGGCATCACGGCGATGATGCTCGCGCCCCTGGCCGCCTGGGCGCAAGAATCGATCGCGGTTTCCGTCACGCCGCCCCTCATCCAGCTTACGATCGGCCCCGGGGAGAGGTGGTCGAGCGCGCTCAAAGTGACGAACACGAACACGCGCGAGGTGACGTACTACGCCACCGTACTCGATTTCGAAGCGACGGGGGAGGAGGGTGTGGGAACTTTTGTCCCGCGCGTGCAGGTGGGCGTGCCGACTGGCCCGACGAGCTACTCGCTCGCGAGCTGGATCGCGATGGCGAGTTCCTCTGTCACTGTTCCTGCCGGAGAAAGCGGAGAGGTCCCGTTTACGGTCGCGGTGCCGCCGGATGCCGAACCGGGCGGGCACTATGCAGCGATCCTTGTCGGGACGCAGCCAGGCTCCGCAGAACTCACCGGGCCCACCATGCAGATATCGAGCTATGTCTCCTCTCTCGTTTTCGTGCGGATACGCGGTGAAGCAACAGAGAGCGGGCGCATACGCGAGTTCCGTACCGAGCAGTACCTGCACGATACGGCGCGCGCCGATTTTCTCTTGCGATTCGAGAACACAGGCAACACTCACCTGAAGCCCTCTGGCGCGATCACTATCTACAATATGTGGGGCAAGGAGCGCGGCGAGCTCGCGGTGAATCAGGAGCGCCACTTCGGGAACGTCTTGCCAGCGAGTACGCGCCGTTTCGCTTTTGCATGGGAAGGGGAGGGAGGCCTCACCGAGATCGGTCGCTACAGCGCTGTTGTGACGCTCGCTTTCGGTGACGACGAGAAGCGCAACATATCAGCGACGACATACTTCTGGGTCGTCCCGCGAGGACCTGTGTCGGTGACGCTTGCGAGCATTGTCGGTTTTTTCATCCTCATCGCGTGGTTCATCCGCCGTTACATCCGCCGCGCCCTTTCGCTTGAGCGGCAGCGACTCGGTGTCGCCGACACGCTCGCCATGCCGCAGCCGACGGCAACGCTTGCCGTCCTCATGGAGCCGTTGCGCGAGGGTGTCGTCGATCTGCGTCGCATGACAGGCACCTCGCCAGCACAAGAAGCCCGACTACCAGTCATACACGAATCATACGCACCACTCTCATTCGGGGGGTTCCTTGCGAGGTACTGGCTTTTCTTCGCCTTCCTTGTGCTCGTCGTGTGCGCCCTCCTCGGGAGCATTTGGTACGCTCGTTCGGCACTTGTTTCGAGCCGCACGTTCCAGATAACGGATGTCCGTATCCAAGAAGAGAGGCCAGAAAAACCAGAGAATGATGCGATTTTGGAATAAAGGTCGCTCTGACCGATAGCAAATACCCCACTGACCGTAATCTCACACCAAGTTATCCACACGATGTCTAGATACCGCGTCCGATATGTGTAAAACGGGGCTATAATTCGACCTGTAGCCATTATCATCTTTACCCAGATAACATCCGCAGGGTGCAGTCACATCAATATGAATACCTCGTTAGCGCGAAGCATACCGTTCTCGAAGTTCCTCGCATCGCCGCTTGCCGTCGTGCTTGCACTCTCGCTTGTCCTCTGGGCTGCGGGTCTGCCGTCGCTCCTCCAGACGGCCAAGGCGGCACAGCTCACTCTCGTGAGCGACACTCTTTCCGACTCCAACTTGAGTGCGCTCTCGCGCCACGTCATCGCGTTCACCACATCCTCGGGTGCAACGGCCGGCCAGACGATCAAGATTCAGTTTGATCCTGTCGGGAGTCTCTTCTCGCAGTCATTCTCCACAGCTACAACCACCGACATAACCGCCACCGGCATGACCGTCGTCGCAAACGCGGGCGCCTGTCCGGGTTCGGGTAACAATGTCTATCCTACCGGCAATTACAACGGCGGTACCGACGAGAACATCACGTTTACAGTCTGTCCGTCCAACGCTGTTACCGCTGGCGCAAAGACGATTACTATCGGCGCAGCAACGACAAACCTGATAACGAACCCTTCAGTCGCTTCTTCGTACCGCATCGTGATTGGCGGTACATGGGCCGACGCAGGCGAGACGCGCGTCGCCATTCTCCAGAATGTTACGGTGACCGCCTCCGTTGATACGCGCTTCACTTTCACTGTTGCTGGTCTCGCCAACGGCTCGACAATCAATAGCACGACGACTTCAACGACGACTTCTGCGACAGCGCTTGAATTCGGCACGCTCGCACCGGGTGTCCCGAAATTCCTCGGACAGGAGTTGACGGTTGATACGAATGCGCGCAACGGTTTCGTTGTCACCGTCCAAGAGAATCAGCCGCTCACCTCGGCGACGGGTGCAACCATCGATCTCTTCATCAATGGCGCAAGCACGACAGTGCCTGTCGTCTGGACACCGCCGAGCAATACACTCGATCAGCCATGGACATACGGCCACATGGGTGTGACGAGCGATGACACTGATCTAAACTCCGGTGAATTCACGGGCACCAAGTTTGCCGGCAACATTCACAACCCACGTCAGGTGTTCTCGCATACAGGACCGGCAGATGGCCTCACCCAAGATAAAGGGAAGGCGCGAGTCGGGTACGAGATACAAATCGGTACGCTTCAGGAAGCCGGAACCGATTACACGAACATCCTTACTTACGTCGCGACACCTACCTTCTAGTCGGCGAGGGCATGGCCCAAAACTGCAACACAACCCCCTCGATTACACAAGGGGGTTGTGTTGCAAGAGAAAATACTATTGAATACAAGCAACTATGAGACACCAGATACTCCCGGGGCTCCTTGCAGGTATTGCCATCGCACTGCTTCCCGGTGTCTCTCTTGCGCAAAGCGGGGAGGGTCTCCAAATAACCCCGGCCGTCATCGAAGATAACGCACAGCCAGGGCAGAAGTATGCTTTTGTGCTCAACGTGACAAATCTCGCTCCTTCAGAAAGGGAGCTCACGCTTTCCGCCCAAGACATCAAGGGTCTCGATGACCAAGGGCTCCCGGTCTTTGCCGATGAGAAGGAGAAGACCCCCTACGAGATCAGCAGCTGGGTAGCACTCTCACAAAAAACGGTCACGCTCAAGCCGAACGAGACTCGTGCGATTCCGTTCTCGGTGTCCGTGCCGACGGCGGCCACTCCGGGGACTCACTTCGGCGGTGTCTTCTTTCAGGCAGCTGCGCCCGAGCTTGATGAGAACGGTACGGCAATCAGCTACCGTGTGGGAACCATCATCGCGCTCAAGATAGCTGGGGAAGTCATCGAAGATGCCCAGCTGCGCGAGTTCTCGACCGACAAGCTCGTGTATGGGGCCCCTGACGTGACGTTCTCGGTCCGCATCATGAACGAGAGCAATGTCCTCGTGCGGCCGCACGGCATCATCGACGTGACCGACATGTCGGGTGCCAAGGTTGGTTCTCTGACCGTCAATGATGATGCTGCGCCGATCTTTCCCGATTCAGAGCGTGCGTATCGTGCGCAGTGGACATATGATGGTGTTGCGTTCGGCAGGTACCAGGCGGTGGCGAGCCTCGTCTATGGCGAAGATGGCCGCAAGACGATTTCGGGCGCGACATCGTTCTGGGTCTTGCCTCTCAAGCCAATACTCGTCGTCGGGGGCGGCCTTCTCGCGGCGGTCCTCGCCCTCTTCTTCCTCGTGCGTTCGTATATTCGCCGGAGCCTCCGTGCAATGGGTGCTTCCTCGAGCAGGGTTGTCGATCATATCTCGATGCGACGCGAGCGCTCGGCATCACGCCTCATGCTCCTCTCCCTCTCGCTCTTTGTCTTCGCGCTCATCTTCCTCATCGTAGTCTTCGTCATATTCTCCTAGGGAGTATGAGTAGGTCACGACGTGCAAGGAGCGTGCTGCGCAGGGAGCTCTCCCTCCTTTCGCTTGGGGTCGCGCTCGCTGGGTTCGGTGTTACCGCATGGAATGGTGCAAGCGTCATCGTGCACGAGGCGGCAGGCATGCTCGGCGCGGCAAGCGTCAGCATATCAGCTAGCGTCCCGATGAACGCCGACAATGCGCTCGCCCAGGCACTCGCCCAGAAGTCCGCGGCTCTCGATGCACGCGAAGCGGGCCTCTCTGTGAGAGCACCCGCGGAGCGCGTCTCGTCGGAGACCGTCGTCCCGTGGGGGCTCTTGAGCTTTCTCATGAGCCTCGCGCTCTTCGCACTCGTCGCCGCAAATTTTTATCTCGACATGCGGCGCGATGGTCGTCGCCTCATCGCGTCTCCGTTTGCGGTGGATCTTCGCCGACGCTAAAGGGCGCGCGACACTCGTGCGTTATACTGTATAGCGTGACACGGATCACGATTCTCGCCTGCGCGTTGTTTGTGTGCGCCACGCCTTCCTTCGCGGCGGCAGCGTCGCTCACGTTCGTGCGCGACACGATTACTGATTCAGGGCCGAGCGCCACTTCTTCGCACGTCATCGAATTCACGGCGACAAACGCGGTGCCCGCAGGTGGGCAGATCGTCATCACGCCTCAAGCATCACGCTTCACTATCCACTCGGCATTCTCATTCTCCGATACTGATCTCGCGGTCGCCCCGGGAAGCACGTTTTCCGACCGCGCACTCGCCGCGGCTGAATCAGCGTCGGAAGATGGCGTCTATGTGACGACTGGTACGAGCGGCTCTATCAGGTTTGTACTCAACAGCTCGTCGGGCATCGCGGCAGGGGAGCGAGTGCGCATCACGCTCGGTCCCGCCGCTGCCTTCGGTGCGACTGGCAGCTCGACCATCACGAACTACGCGGTACCCGGGTCATATCGTGTCCACATCGAGACAAAAAATAGTGCTGGTACGCGCATCGACGAGGGAACCGCGATGATAGCGGTCGTCGCGCGCGTCGCGGTGAGTTCGGTCCCGACCGCCGTCCCGCCGACGCTCTTCAATGGGCTTCCCTCGGGTACGATCGAGGCCAATAGTCCGAGCGTCGAGCTCTTCTTGCAGACGAGTCTCCCTGCGCGTTGTCGCTACTCGACGACACCAAACACTGCCTATGCCGACATGACAGAATCTCTCACCGCCTCTGGTTTCGACATGGTTTTTACGAAGACGGTCACCGGCCTTTCAAACGGAACGACATATACATACTATGTCCGCTGTGATGCGCTGCAGGGCGCGGTCAATACTGATGATTATGCGATCAGCTTCACGCTCAAGCCGACACCCGCGTCCAACACCTCGGGCGGTGAGACGGTCTATCTCGGCAGTGGCGGATCTGGTCCGTATCCGGGCGGCAGCTCCGTGCTCTTCCTTTCGAATGTGACGCTTTCTGGTTGGACGGCGCCGAACAGCTCTGTCCGCGTATTGCGCGACGGCACGCTCTCGACGACGGTGCAGGCGACGCAATCGGGCGCGTTTCGTGCGGAGGTGACGCGGCTCGAGCGCGGCGTGTATACTTTTCGCACCTCTTCGATCGATCCTACCGCGCGCGAATCCGGCGGCGTCTCCACGACGCTCACGCTCGCCGCGGGTACGACAAACACGGTGTCGGATATCGTCTTGCCGCCGACTGTCGCCGCGCCCGCGGTAGATCTTGGCGAGGATCTTGTCGTGTCAGGATACGGTGCTCCCGGTGCGCGCGTCGAGCTTATCGTCGCGCCCGAGAAGACGCCGAACGCCGTTTCTACTCACCATGCGACGACGAGTGCCGTGAGCGGCGCGTGGACTATCCGCGTCCCCGCTACTGGGCTCTCGCGCGGCGTGTATGTAGCACGCGCACGCGCGCATGTCGGGCCTGATCAGCGGAGTGACTTGAGTCCGATTCTCAAGGTCGGCATTGGCGAGAACGTATCGGGCGAAGGATCCCAATCCGATCTGAACGGCGACGGCAAGGTGAACCTCGTCGACTTCTCCATTCTTCTTACCACCTGGGGAGAGGAGGGAGTCGGCGACATCAACGGCGACGGCACGACGAATCTCGCGGATTTTAGTATTATGCTCTTCGGTTGGACAGGGTGATAGTCTGGTATGATACGGTGCATGCGCGTCATGTCGGCACTGAAACATCCTGCTATTGTCGTCGGTCTCATCATGCTCGTCCTCGCGGGTATCGCGTTTGTGCGCGGACAGAGCGTCGAGCGCGAGTCGCTTGCCGGGGAATTCTCGCTCCCGCTTCACACCTATGACGGCAAGACTATCTTCCTTTCTGCATTTCGGCATCCCGTGCTTGTCGTCTTTGCGTGGGCGAGCTGGTGTTCGTATTGCGGTGACGAGATGCGTGATCTGGCGGCGCTCCAGGCACGGAGCGGGGACAGTGTGCGTATCGTGGGGGTGAATCGCGGCGAACCGCTCGTCGATGCGAAGCGTTTCTCGGATATGCTCGGGGTGGGTGATGATCTCGCCCTACTGCTCGATCCGGGAGACGCGTTCTACAAGAGTATCGGCGGGTACGCGATGCCCGAATTCATCTTCCTCGATTATCGCGGCGAAGTCGTCTTCCGCTCACGGGGACCCATGACAATCGCCGAAGTCGAAGCACAAATAGCCGCGATGCGATAGCGGCTTGCAGGCTTTTTGTGCCCTGGTAGTCTTAAAAGAGGAGATACGCAGTGTAAGCTCCCGAAGGAGGTGTTCCATGCAGCAAAGACCGCTGATTTTTGCGACTGCCCCTATTTGTCCTTTGACGGCCGAGGAGTTCGTGCAAGTCGGTACTGGTGTCATCGCCTATGTGAAGACAGCAAAGACAGGAGAGGTCCAAAGACTCTTGCCGCAGGTCGAGGGCCTCCCAGCAGATGCCGATCTCTTCCTTCTTGTCGGGGCTGATGGCACTATTATCGCCGTGACCGATACGCGAAACGCGGCCGTGGGACACATTGTCCAAGACGAACTGCTGGAAGTCGCGCTGCACTGACCCGTG
Source organism: uncultured Candidatus Saccharibacteria bacterium (assembly GCA_964595025.1). Classification (GTDB taxonomy): domain Bacteria; phylum Patescibacteriota; class Minisyncoccia; order Phycocordibacterales; family UBA2100; genus UBA10103. The sequence goes on from CAZQNX010000009.1 coordinate 8,422, forward strand.
CTCAAGAGCGCCGGAAATGATTCCGGCGCTCATGTTATAGTGCGTCCATGCTTTTTCGCGAGGCGCCAGAGGATTTTAAAAAAGATATCGACGTCGTCGGATGCTATCTTGAACACGAAGGTGAGATTGCGCTCCTCTTGCGCCCGCCGCACAAGAGTAATGGCGCTCGGTGGGGTTTGCCCGCAGGTAAGGTGGAGGATGGCGAGTCGCTACTGACCGCGATGAGGCGCGAGCTTCTCGAAGAGACAGGACTTTCGGTAGGTGCGTCCTCGCTCGTGTCGGCCGACACGTTCTACGTCGTGCATCGGGGCCGCTCCCTCGTCTTTCATACATTCTCTTTCGCGTGTAGCGAGCGCCCCCCGTGGTGAATGCGGATGAGCACGAGGCCGTACGTTGGGTTACCCCGCGCGACGCGCTTGCTCTCCCTCTCGTCACCGACCAAGATGAGTGTGTGCGTATGCACTATGGCCTCTAAGACTCGTCGCGCACCACTACGTGTCTACGCGTTTGCGGGTGTCTTCCTCGCGAGCCTTGCTGTTGCGTATGGCGTTACGCACCTCCTCGTTGTTCCTGACGCGCGCTATGGGCGTGGCGAAGGACCTGGCATCACGCGCGTGACGAAGCCGGTGCGTCCGCCGCTCGACAAGGCGGCGTACGACGCAAAGATGCTCGCGCTCGTGCACCTTTCTCCGACGACGACGCTTTCGACGACGACACCACGCCGCTGGCCGGTGCAGGCAGTGCATCCTCTCTCGGGCGCAATTCTGCCCTTCAATCGTATTGTCGCGTTCTATGGCAATTTTTTGTCGCGGCAGATGGGGGTGTTGGGCGAGTACGATCGGCCGCTCATGATCGAGAAACTGCGTGCGGAGATTGCCGCGTGGGAAGCCGCCGATCCTTCGACACCCGTCGTTCCCGCAGTCGATTACATCGCCATCACCGCGCAAGCTTCCGCCGGCACCGATGGCATGTACCGCCTGCGCATGCCCGATGAGGAGATCGCCACGGCGCTCGATATCGCGCGCGAGGTGGGCGGCATCGTCTTCCTCGAGATGCAGGTGGGGAAGAGTACGTTCCCGCAAGAGCTCCCGCTCCTTGAGCGTTATCTCAAGCTTCCCAATGTGCATCTGGCCATGGACCCCGAGTTCGCGATGAAAAAATCTGCGCCAGGTACCGTCATCGGGTATGTGACAGCTGCCGATGTGAATCATGTCGCCGAGTATCTCGCGGGGATCGTGCGTGCTCATGATCTGCCGCCCAAGGTACTGCTCGTCCACCGTTTTACCAAGGACATGGTGCGCGATGTTCGCGCGATACGGCCGCTCCCGGAAGTGCAGGTCGTGATAGTGATGGATGGGTGGGGGACGCCCGAGAACAAGACGCTCACCTACGAGAAGGTCGTCTACGAGGAGCCGGTGCAGTTTGCCGGGTTCAAGCTCTTCTACAAGAACGACCGTTTCGCGCCTTCTCCCCGCATGATGACGCCTGCCGAGATTCTCAAGCTCACGCCCCAGCCGGTGTTCATTCAGTATCAGTAGCGCACTCTC